>JAVCCT010000039.1 GCA_030765325.1 Candidatus Stygibacter frigidus
TAAGCTCAGGATTATGGCAGGAGGTCATGATTATTACATTATCAATATTGGCAGCTATTAATATCTCTTTCTGAAAATTATCTTCTGTATATCTTATCAAAGTATTTTTGCGTTCACAAATCTCTTCAATTCTGTTTTCTCCAGAAATATCAACCTTCACCCAGTCACCCACTGTTATTAGATTTCTGCTATTTGATCTCACATGCTTGAGTCTTCCGCTAACCGGACAGATAATTTGTTCATCACTCCATTCCACCAGACATTTATAATTGGAAAATATTTCAATTACTCTCCCAGTTTCCAGTTTCAGATCAGATTTCTGGCTTTTTAATCCCTTTTTAAACAGCTTCTTATCTGCTTTACGCTCATGGATCACTTCTTCATCAATAAAATCATCCAAATCAGATATTTCTGTATTTGTGATACTAATATCCTGTCTCTTGAATTTCTTTTTATCTTTCTTCTTCATATATTATATTCTTAAGGGTTGCATCCAGCTTTTCAAGATCTACCCTCGTATTGAAGCAGGGACCCTCTGGACGAATATTAAGAATTCCATAAACGGGTATGGGAAATACATCTTGAACGCCGCTTACAAGGTCTCGATCACAAGCTACAGCAAGAATAAATTTCGGCTTGAATTTAAGCACTATTCTCCGGGCTAAGGTTCCTCCATTGGCAATTGCAATAGACACTTTATATTTATCAGCGATATAGATCAAATCTCCAATATCGCATTTTCCGCATTTCCCGCAATTATATATATCATTGCTGACTCGTATTTTACATTCATTGTTTTGCAGACAGTGGGGGAGCAGAATAAGAATTTCTTTGGGATGAAAGCGCTGCTTGATCGCTTTTATAAAACTATTATTCACATGAATATAAGATTCTCTTATTTTTTCTCGACTAAACCCGATTATGCTGCCCAGAAATATCGTGATTGGATACATTATTATATTATAAAGATTTACAGCAAATTTGGCGATTAAGAAATTCTTCTCAAAAATGCTTGTGAGCATCACACTGCCAGTACCTATCATCAGCACAATAAAAAATAGTCTCAATAAGGTCAGAGAAATTGGTCTAAGTAGCTCGTAAATATCTTCCAGACGTGGTGCAATGAACCACCACAGCAGAGTTGTGAGTCCCATCAATAGAAATAGAGAACTCAGAGATAATATCAAATAGAGGTATTTTGTTACCTTATTCGCTTTCATCTGGTTCTCCAAATCTTTCTCCCATCTCAATCCTGGCACCAAGATTGAAATCAAAGGCTGACATTATCTTTTTACCTGCCGGCTGTAGATATTCAATTAATAAATCTTTATCTCCAGTAGCCACTAAAATTCCACTGTTTTTGATCACTTCAACTACAGATCCAGGAGCTTTATTGCTTTTGTTATCAGTTATCCTGGTAGAGATTATTTTAAGTGGTCTTTTTCTGAATGTTGTTGATGCACCTGGTTTTTCTGCCAAAGCTCTCACTTGATTATAGATTCCTTTTGCCTGATCTGCCCAATTAATAAGGAAATCTTCTTTATTTAGTTTCCGGCAATGCGTAGCTTTTGTTTCATCCTGAATTGTCTCTTTAGCAGTCCCATTCTCAAACCGATGGATCATTTCTATCAAATCTTCAGCCCCTGCAATTGCTAACTTATCAAGCAATTTTGTGTAGTTATCTTCTTCTTTGATAGTATATCGGGATTGATAAAGCACCGGTCCAGCATCCATCTTTGCCACCAGCCTGAAGATCGTCACTCCTGTCTCCTGATCACCAGCCCATAAACTTGCATTAACGGGACTTGCTCCCCGCCAGGCTGGTAATAAAGAAGGATGAATATTAATTGCTCCAAAACGGGGAAGCTTTCGCAAATTTCTGCCAATATACCCCCCATAAGCAGCAGTAATAATCAAATCAGGATTAAGTTCTTTGATCTGCTCTTCAGTCTCATTATCATTGATATTTTCTGGCTGAATTACAGGAATTCCTAATTCAATTGATTTTTGTTTCACTACTGGAGCGGTTAATTTTCTCTTTCTGCCTTGAGGTTTATCTGGCTGCGTTACGCACAATAGTGGTTTATAGCCATTATTTGTTAAATGATCTAAGATTGGAACAGCAAATTGAGGTGTACCCATGAAAATAATTTTATTGATCTTCATGCTTTTGTTTTATATTTATTCCCTCAGCGTTAGTTGTGCTTTTCAATTCTTTGATTTTCCGGGCAAATCTTATTTTCTGTAAGGGAGGAATTTTATCTATGAATAGGATACCATCCAGATGATCATTTTCATGTTGCAGACTGCGAGCAAAAAAATTATCTGCTTCATAGCGCACTGGCTCAAAATTCTCGTTCAAACCTTCTATAACTACTCTTTCTGCTCTGATAACCTTACCCCAAATCTCCGGCAAACTCAAGCACCCCTCTTCTTCTTCTTCTTCTCCACTAAACTCCACAAAGTGCGGATTAATTAAAACCAGAGGATTTTTCTGATGCCCTTCACGATACCAGTATGGATCCACCACAAATATTCGTAGTGATCTTCCTACTTGCGGTGCTGCCAGACCCACACCATCATCATCATACATCGTCAGCGTCAGATCCTTTATGAACTTCCGAATTTCGTCAGTTAATTCTGTGACTTCTTTCGCTTTCTGACGCAATACCTTATCACCAATTACCCTGATTGGTAATATCTCAGAATCAGCTAGTTGCATTTTTTTCCTTATCACCTGTTATCACACCAGCTATAGCACTTTTTTGTACTTCTATCTTAGTGTTATTTGTATCATCAACTTTGAGAACTACTATATTTTTCTCTTTTTTGA
>JAVCCT010000211.1 GCA_030765325.1 Candidatus Stygibacter frigidus
AGGTGGAGCCTTAAAAAAAGGTGACAAAGTATCTCTTGTTGGTTTTGGTACATTTAAAGTTGCCGAGCGCAAAGCTCGCACAGGTGTAAATCCTTCAACTGGTAAGAAAATTAAAATACCAGCTCGCAAAGTTCCTGTTTTCAAACCGGGAAAGAAACTAAAAGAATCAGTTTAGTCAGTTTCTAATTCGGCTCAAATTAAGCAAGGGTGAATAACCCTTGCTTATTTTTTTTATCTTATAAAATAATTCTATTGACTATTTTTCGCTGAGGTTCGATTTTGCTATCAAAAATATATTTTAAATAAAAGAGGAAATTATGAAGTTTTCAATTGAACGCAAAGATTTGTTACCCCATATTCAGCATCTGATCAATATAGTCCCTAGTAAAAATACCATGCCGATACTTACGAATTTTCTGATCGAAGCTGAGGAAGAAGAAAATCAACTGATAATCACTGTTACTGATCTAGAGATCACGGTTATTGCCCATCTCAAAGCAAATGTGATCAATGGTGGCAAGATAGCAATATCTGCAAAAAGATTGATGGATATTCTCTCTCGATTACCAGATAAGATGATTGATTTTGTTAAAAAAGAAGATGATATCGAGATTAATTGCAATGAAATTGAATTTAATCTGCTATGCGCTGAAACAAGTCAATTCCCCCTGGTTCCTGAGGTTGACCTTTCTGCTTCTGTTCCCATCAATGCCGGACTCTTTCGCAAGATGATTGAAAACACCAGCTTTGCTGTATCAACCGAGCTCAATCGCCCGATTTTTACCGGTATCAATTGGACTCTGGACCCTGAATTCCAGATGATGGCTGCTACTGATGGCAAGAAAATTGCCGAATTTTTACATAGCAAAGCTACTCATGTGGAAGAACGCATCGAGAAAATTATCCCCACAAAAGGGCTTAGTTTTCTGGATAAAGTTATTAATGAGACTATTTCTGAAGTTGGCGTACTCATTGAACCTAATAGAGTGATTTTTCAGTATACACCTTATGTATTAATGACCCACGTAGTAGAAGGACATTATCCTGATTATAATAAGGCAATTCCCAAGAATAACACTAATATCCTCTTAGTGGATAAAGCCATCCTCAAAGAAGCTGTAAACCGCGTTGCTCTACTCGCTACTGAGGATACATACAAAATCCGCATGATCATCAAAGAAAGCACTATCCTGATTGATTGCATAAATCGTGATGAAGGAGAAGCTCATGAACTGATTCACAGCTTTGAATATGATGGTGATGAACTGGAAATTGCTTTCAATTACAAATTCTTGATCGCAATTCTAAATGTGATAGAAACTCCTCAAGTAAAGATCATGTTTGGCAAAAATAATGAAGGAGCATTGCTTTTTAATCATGGCGAGGAAAAGGATTATTCTACCCGATTCCTGCTTATGCCGTTGCGGTTCTTATAATTGCTGCTCAATTCTCTTGAAATTATAGATTTTAGAAATTATCGCGCCATTAATGTGGATTTTGATCCCAGGGGTGCGATTATTACTGGTGATAATGGCATTGGCAAAACTAATCTTCTGGAAGCGGTCTATTATCTCGCCTTTGGCAAATCATTTCGTACTACTCACGACCATGAACTTATCAGATTTTCGCACCCTTTTTTTCGCATCGCAGGAACATTCCATAAAGGAAAAGAAAATATTTCTATTGCTGCTGCTGCTGATAAAAATAATAAAATATTTAAAATTAATAAAATTCCACTGGAAAGATTATCAGAATTGTTTAATTATTTCAAAACCGTCTATTTCTCACCTGCTGACCTCGATATTGTAACCGGCAGCCCTGCCTGTCGCAGGCTTTTTCTCGATCAAGCGATTGCGCAATATGATCCCGTTTATCTTGATAATCTGCGTTCTTTCCGCCATACTCTAAAACAGCGAAATGCCCTCCTGAAAACAAAATACTCCAGTCAGGAAAAAGGAACCTGGGATGATCAGTTTATTGACGCTTCCTGCAAAGTTATCTCTCAACGGCTCGATTATCTGGAGCATTTTATTCCGCTGCTCGTGGAGCAATATCGCCAATTTATCCAGAACAGGGAGGCTATTCATATCTCATATCAGTTTTCATTCCAGCTCCGGCAAAATGAGTTCTCACGCTCTGCATTTGCAGAACAGCTCCGTAAAAATGAATTCCAGGAGAATCTTGCTCAAAGAACTTTAACAGGTCCCCATCTGGATGATCTGGAATTCACTATCAATGGTATCAATGCACGCAGCTATGCCTCCCAGGGACAGGCAAGATCTCTGGTTATTATAACCCGTCTTGTGCAAGCTTTATTGATCAGTCACAATCAAGATGATCTTCCACTGCTCATGTTTGATGATGTGCTCTCTGACCTCGATCAAAATAGAGCAAAAGCCATTCTCCAGCTTCTGCAGGATAAATACCAGATTCTGATTGCGTCTCCATTCCTTTCGCATTATCAACATCTGCCTCTTCCAATTATCGATCTCAAGAAGTCTATATGAAAAAGCAACGCGACGTTGATCTTAATCGTAATGTACTCGCCTGGGTCATGTATGATTTTGCCAATTCCTCTTTCAGCACGATCATTGTAACTGTGGTTTATGCGGTATATTTCAAAAATATCGTTGTTAATAATGGTGAACTGGGAACCGCACTATGGGGGAGAGCAGTAAGTTTATCTATGCTTCTTGTAGCTATTGCTGCTCCCATTTTAGGTGCTGTAGCAGATTTTTCTCGCGCCAAAAAGAATTTTCTGATCTATTGCACTGGTATCACGGTGGTATTCACTGCCCTCTTATATTTCGTGGGTCCCGGAGATATTTCCAAAGGTATCTGGTTTTTCGTAATTGCTAATTTCGGTTTTAATTGTGCCAATGTGTTTTATAATGCTCTGCTGCCGGAAGTAACATCACGTGCCAGTATGGGCAAAGTATCCGGCTGGGGTTGGGGTATTGGCTATCTGGGAGGACTTCTTTCCCTGATACTGGTCTATCCACTGGTCGAAAACTATGTCAGGCTGGTTTTCCCGGTTGTTGCTGTTTTCTTTTCATCTTTTGCTCTCATCACGTTCATCTTTCTCAAAAGTGCTATCCCCACTTTCTCCCGACGCACAAATTATTTCCGCACAGCATTTCAGAGAATATATTCCTCAGCTAAAAATATTGGTCATTTCCGCGAACTTGTTAAATTTATTATCAGCTACCTTATATATAATGACGGCATTGTGATCATCATCACATTTGCTTCCATATATGGTTCCACCCGTTTTGGCATGACCGGACAGGAACTCATCAAATACTTCATTATTATGAATGTAACTTCTTTTATCGGTGCTTTTATATTTGGTTATATATTAGACCGGATAGGTGCCAAAATAACCATTGCCATCACGCTGGTGCTTTGGCTCTTAGTTGCTGCCGGAGCTTTCTTTTGTAATTCCATCGGCACATTTTATCTCGTAGGTATGCTTGCTGGTCTGGCAATCGGCTCCTGCCAATCTTCCAGCCGTACCATGCTTGCCCTGCTTACTCCTGATGACAAAATGGCAGAATTTTTCGGTTTCTATTCATTTACAGGCAAAGTTTCCTCAGTCATTGGTCCCCTCCTCTACGGAGAGATTGCCAGGATCACTGGATCTCAACAACTCTCTATCCTCTCCATTTCTTTCTTCTTCCTCGCAGGACTACTGGTGCTATTCACTGTCAATGAAACCAAAGGCAAAGAAGCCGCCCAGTCCTGGCACTAATTGACACGGGGCAACGACTCACGACTCACGATTCACGACTCACGAAATTTATAGACATTTTTCACCTTGATATATTTTAGACACTAATAGGATAATGGATGGTAAAATAAATGCTTAGAGAATTTTTAAATAGTAAAATTCACCGTGCAACTGTCACGGAACGGGACTTGAACTATGTGGGCAGCATCTCTATTGATGCAAATCTGCTAAAGGCTGCCAATATGCTCTCAGATGAAAAAGTGGATATCTATAATATCTCCAATGGCGAGCGTTTCTCCACTTATATCCTGGAAGCCCCCGCTGGTTCAGGGATGATCGGTCTCAATGGTGCCGCTGCTCATAAGGTGAATCTTCATGATAAAGTGATCATTGTCAGCTATAATTATCTGACAGAAAAAGAGATCCCTCATCGTAAATCTACTGTGATCGTGATCGAATCTGATGATAATCTTAAATTTAGAGAACTGGAGAAATAAATGCTGCTTTCTGTGATAAATTCCGTATTGGAGATGCAAAGCCTTACACGCAAAGCTGATACGATTCTCGGATTTGTTCCCACCATGGGCTATCTCCACAAAGGTCATCTGTCGCTGGTGGAAATGGCAAAAAAACAGTGTGACATCGTTATTGTAAGCATATTCGTAAATCCCACTCAATTTGCTCCCAATGAAGACCTTGATAATTATCCCCGCGATTTTGACGGCGATCTTAAATTACTCACAGAATTAGGCGTAGATTATGTATTTTTCCCTAAAACAACCGAAATGTATCCTGCCGGATATTCCACTTGGGTGAATGTGGAAGGCGTAAGTGAAGTGTTATGCGGAAAAAGCAGACCTGCCCATTTTAAAGGCGTATCCACTATAGTGTGCAAACTGGTTAATATCGTTAATCCTAATTATATGTATATGGGCGAAAAAGATTTTCAGCAGATTGCCGTACTCAAAAGAATGCTCCTTGATCTTAATCTGGAAACTGTAATCGTCCCCTGTCCGATTATCCGCGAAGCTGACGGACTTGCCATGAGTTCCCGCAATAAATTTCTGGATACTCAGCAGCGCCAGGATGCCCTCTGCCTCTATAACTCCATCCAGCACACTCGAACCAGATACCAGCAGGGATGCCGCACTATAGGCGAACTTATCCCCGAAATCGAGCAGATAATTACTAAAAATAACGGCAAAATTGACTATATAGAATTCCGCACAGCAGACGATCTGAAACCAATTGACCAACTCGACAAAAACACCCGCCTCTTCCTGGCAGTATATATAGGAAACACACGCCTCATAGACAACGCCCCCCTCCTCTCCCAATAATTCCTATAAGCCCTATAGATCATATAATTCCACCAATATCCCAATTGCACTCCAAACGACACCACATTTTGTTGTTGTGTTGTTTGGAGTGCAATTGGATTTTTTTTGCTTTGATTCTGGCAGAAATGGGATATATTATCAATTGGTAGTTGGATTCAGTTAGGGTAACTTATTCTCATTGGTAACTCCTTAAAAAAAGGAGTGAAAATGAGTAACAGGAAGAAAGTATTAACAGGAGAGGGTCTGCTGCATTTTTTTGAGATGCACGGACGCTGGGGTGACACGGTTTATCGCCAGAAACGTAATGGTGAGACCGAAGAGTACGATTATATCTATATTCCGCCTTCAGGGGAATCACCCTTGAAAATGCGGACGCAAGTGATCAATTCGTTTGCCAATACAGTATCGAATCCGCAATATCAGGGCTATAGCAATATCCTCAGGAAGCTGTATTATTACACGCCCTACTTCATCACGCCAGGGAATTATCAATTACTTGCCCAGACGATATTTTATATCCGCGAAACCGATATTTATACTTTATTACTATCAGGTCAAGCCGGATTTAGCTGGCAGCAGAAACTTTTTAAAAGAACTAAGGTGAATTTGAGTTTCAATGCGGAGGGAGAGTATGTTTTAATAGTTTATAAAGGACAGGATGTTGATGAATACTGTCGTCGCAAATTCATTGTGCTGGAAGATGGGGCAGATATTAAAGCGGCATATAGTGAATATTTGAATGAATATTTGGCAGAAATACTACAAAAAGAAGAACTGGGATTTGATCGGATAAAAAACTATCAGCGGGGACTTGCACCTAAGACAAATCTGATTTTAGGTATAAGTGGTACCTATCGAGGGCAGGTTTTCTATCAGAGGAGAAACAGTAAAATCACATTTCTTAGAGCCAATTATGATCATTCGGCTAATAGCCAAACTCAATTATTCAAGCAGCAAAAAGCAGCAGCAATCATCTCCTGGAACGGAGAAACTGAAGAATTTAAGCGAAACTGGGAGAGAAAGTTCAATATCTGGTACGCCAGAAATTATCGCATAATCAACTGGATGATGACACCTTTTATGTGGTATGTGAGCAATTATCTAAGGATTTAACAGTAGAGATAAACACCCTTTTGTTGAAAATAATCAACAAAAGTAGAAAAAATCATCAAAGTTTTCAAAGAATTACATGATGAGATAAGGTAAATGGTATTTTATTTAACATCAAAATTGAGATTTTTCAACCGAAATCGCAGTAAACTTTACAAGCACTATGGACTAAAGAGTGGGTCTCACCTCCGAAGAAGTGGCTCTGTTAGCGAGGACGCTATGCTTCCGTCATCCGAAATATCCATCTTGAAGTTGTGAAAGATTTTGAAATACCATAAAAGGTATTCCTGCAATTTTTCACAACACAATCTGCTACAGACATTAGCAATCTGAAATAAAACAAAATCGCTCAGATGGCTTGATCTTGCTGAAAAGTGAATCAGAATCTTTTTCCAGATAACTCGTTTTCATTGTATCATTAATGGTTGAATTAATTAAATCATTATGCCTTTTTTTCAGAGTCTTTAAAAATCCGATCAATGAACTTGAACATATTTTACACCTCGCTCTACATGTCCCTTTTCGCTATCTGAGGTTATATTGCAAAAACGAAAATCAAATTTATAAAAGGTTGAAAGCATTAAAATCGCTTTAGGAAGCTCTTTGTCAATTTCACCAACAATTTTTTATTTGCTGTTTCCAAGTCAATCCAATTGGTACAAAGTCTTAACACGATAACTAATTAGGAGGTGGATATAAAAGTCTCTGATAATTTTTTTTGCTAAATTTATAAAAAATCTTGACAGAAAAAATGGGAAAAATCAAATTATATAAGTATTGATAAAAAGATTAATATGCAAAATATTAATAAGGAGGAATACGAAATGAAGACACGAGTAGTATTGATTGTTGTACTTTTTTCATTAGCAATGTATTTGTGTAGTGATGCTCTAGTTCAGGAGAAATCAACCACAGATCAGGTTTTTACCCATCAAAGCAGTAATAGCAGGGATTTTATTACAATTACTGAAGAAGATTTTGAAGGTGGAATCGGAGATTGGTCATATTATGACGAAACTGCTCCCACAGACTGGAATGAAGAGTGGCATCTGAGTCGTGGAGGAGCCTATGAAGGCCTTTTTTCCTGGTGGATGGGTGACGAAGAACTCGGTGGATATACAGATCACCGTTATCTGGTTCTAGATACACCATCTCTTACACTTGCTGCAGTTAACCCGGAATTGAACTTTATGTTCAAGCTTAGTTGCGAAGACACTGGTGGAGACCCACCATACAACGCATGGGATGGAGCCAATATCCGTATTTCTACAGATGGTGGCACCACTTGGGTACCTATTGAAGGAACTCCTGCCTATAACGGCAGCAGTTTCTATTCTTTCGGTTATGAATTTAACGAAGGTGTAAACATTCCTGGCTGGGGAAGTACTACTAACTGGGTTGCTTGGACTCCAGCTTCTTTTGATCTTTCAGCTTATGCTGGTGAGGATGTGAAACTACGTTTTGCTTTTGCTTCTGACCCTGCTTATAACACTGCTGATGATCCTGACATGTTTGGTTTCAAAGTAGATAACATAGTGGTAGATACAGCTACAGGAACTTTTGAGAGTGATGGTGATGGTGCTGCAGGTGATACTCAAATGGTTCCCGGATATGGTGGAGCTGTTGTGGGAAATCTATGGCACGTGTATGAAGATACTATGGCTCCCAGCCCAGTTAATGCGGTTGGTTGCTTTGATGAAGGTACTGGCACTTACCTGCCAGGTATGAGCAACTTTGTTGTTTCGCCAGAATTTTTTCTACCTGAAGAGGGTATTTATACATGGGATATATATGTCGAAACAATGCTTGATGAAGGTACTTTCCCTGATTGCGATTATATTCATGTAGAAGTGAGATCACAGATACCAGGAGAAGCCTGGCTTGGCTGGACTTCAATCTCAAATCCGTTGTATGACCCAGATGGAGATAACTACGTATTTACTGGTGCTA
>JAVCCT010000309.1 GCA_030765325.1 Candidatus Stygibacter frigidus
GGCTACAGCTCCAGAAGCCTGCATTACAGTTTCGGGAATATCTTTGGGTGAAACAGCAGGACCGCAGACAAATACGCCGGGTCTGGTAGTATCAATTTGAGAGATACCTACATGATCAATAAAATTATATTTATTAAGCCGAACGCCCAAAGCGTCACCTAATTTCACAATATCTTTGGGAGGGTGCAAGCCTACAGAGAGGACAACCATCTCAAATTCTTCGATGACCATTTCACCGTTTTCTTTTACCTGATACAGCTCAAGATTACCGGTTTCAGGGATTTCTTTTATTTTACCAATCCTGCCCCGTTTAAATGTGACTCCTATATCTTTTGCTTTATCATAATATTTATCAAAATCCTTACCATGAGCACGGATATCCATGAAGAAAATGGTGGGTTCCACAGTAGGAACATGTTCTTTGGCGATCAGTGCTTCCTTCATGGCATACATACAGCATACGGAAGAGCAGTAGGGCATGTGAGAATCTTTTGTTCTTGAGCCCACGCATTGAATCCAGGCGATTTTAACCGGAGTTTTGGCATCACCGGGTCTTTGCAGGTGCCCTTCAAAAGGACCTGAAGCAGCCAGGATACGTTCAAATTGAATAGAAGTAACCACGTTTTTGTATCTGCCATAGCCATATTCATGCATAGGAGTGGGATCAAATTTTTCGGCACCAGTGGCAACGATTACAGAGCCCACTTCGATATCAACCATTTCTCCTTTCATATCATGGAGTATAGCGCCAGCTTCGCAAACTATCTCGCATTGCAGACAGCCGGAACAGATACCGCATTCAAGACAGCGTTTTGCTTCTTTCTGCACTTCTTCTTCAGAGAATCCCAGTTCCATTTCATCGAAGTTTTTCACTCGTTTTTCCGGAGATTGATTACGCATTTTTACTCGGTTTTCGGTAGGCACAAAGGTTTGATATTCACGTGCTGGAAGGGGAGGTTGTTCTTCTCTGCCTGCTGCCAAGTCTTCACCTTTCAGGTAACGATCAATAGATAGCGCAGCTTCATAAGCCTGTCCTACTGCTTCCACTACAGAGGCTGGACCTAACACCACATCACCACCAGCAAATACATCCGGCAAATTTGTAGAAAATGTTGTGGAGTCTGCTGTTATTGTGTTCCAGCGGGTAATTTCCAGTTCTGAGCCTTTTACCAAATCCAGGTCAGATGTTTGAGAAACAGCTACCAGCATATTATCAAATTCTTCAGTAAATTGTTCACCAGTAGGCACTGGTCTTCTTCTTCCGCTCTTATCTTTTTCACCCAGTTCCATAACGGCAAATTTAATAGTATGCAATTTGCCATTTTCGCCGATATTTTCAATGGGATTAGTGAGGAATTTAAAATTAACACCTTCTTCCTGGGCAGCCATGATCTCGTGCCTTTCTGCGGGCATTTCACGGCGTGTGCGACGATATATGAGGGTGACGTCACTACCGAGTCGGACAGCAGTTCGAGCGCAATCAATAGCAGTATTTCCTCCACCAATGACGGCAACTTTCTTACCCAGGTTGACTTTCTCATGATAATTAACTTTTTTCAGGAAATCTATTCCCCCAAAAACACCATTCAGGTCTTCACCTTTAATTTTAAGAGACAAACTAACCTGAGCACCAATACCTATATAAAAAGCCTTGAATCCATCATTTCTGAGATTTTCAAAATCTTCAGGTGAATTAAGGGGATAATTAAGTTTGAGCTCAATACCTTCAGCAAGTATTTGATCTATTTCCCAATCGAGTTCATCTCTGGAAAGCCGATAGGGAGGAATGCAGGAACGCATCATCCCGCCAGCTTTAGAATCTTTTTCAAATATTGTAACCTGATAACCTTCTTTTGCCAGATAAAAAGCACATGAAAGTCCGGCAGGTCCCGCTCCAATAATGGCAACTTTATCTTTATCTTTAAGAACGGGTTTATCAAGTTTTTCAAATTCACTATGATGAGAGTGCACATAATCAGCAATAAAGCGTTTAATCGAAGCAATAGCCAGGGGCTGGTCATATTCACCGCGCCGGCAATCAGCTTCACAAGGGTGGAAGCAAACACGTCCGCAAACTGAAGGGAAAGGATTATTTCGTCTGATCAAATCATAAGCTTCTTTATATTTTTTCTGAGCTATCAGGGCTATATATCCCTGCACATGAATATTTGACGGGCAGGCAATCTGGCAGGGAGCAGTTTCCTTCTTATCTATTACAAAGGCATTAGGAGAAGCCTGAGCATAAGGTTTATAGATAGCAGTTTTGGCAATCAGGTTTTCGTCAAATATTGAGACAGTTTGAATAGGGCAGACCGTGGCACATTCACCGCAACCAGTACAAGTATCAAGATCAACGAATCTGGGATGCTTATAAATTCTGGCAGTAAAATTACCGGCTTCACCTTCCAGGTTAACCAGATCAGAAGTAGTGAGCAGCTCAATATTAAGATGTCTGCCGCATTCCACCAGCTTGGGAGATATCACGCACATGGCACAGTCATTAGTGGGGAAGGTTTTATCCAGTTGAGCCATAGTGCCGCCAATTGCGGGACTTTGTTCCAGAAGATATACTTTATAACCAGATGCAGCAAGGTCCAGTGAGGATTGGATTCCGGCAATTCCGGCACCCACAACGAGCACTGATCCTACTTTTTTATTTTCCATTTATACTATACTCCTTAGAAAACGAATTCTCTTGAAGATCAATTTTATTTACCATATCTGTGATAGTTCATCCTTCACAGACTTGCAGATTTCACCAGAATCATTCTTTTGGGGATGAAGCTTGGCAGTGATCATATCCGTGCGTAATTTCTGGATGAATTTATCAAGTTCTCTGATTTCATGGTTTCTATTTTTGGGAACGTATCCCTGTTTGATAGCCATATCCCGCAGTACACCGATTACGTCAGTGAATTTAACTCCCTGAGGACAAAGGGCATAGCAGGTATAACAGCGGGAACACATCCAAAGGATATCAGAAGTGAGAACTTCTTCTTTTAGCCCCAGAAGTGCCATTCTTATAATTTTACGCGGGTCATAATCAGGATGAACTTCTGCTACTGGACAGGCAGCAGTGCAGGTGCCACAGGTAAAGCACTGCTTAAAATGTTCAGCACCGGGTTGAGCTGCAATTTCATTTTTGAAATTAGCATCTTTTTCTTTAAGAATAATTTTATCCATTTATTGCTCCTTATTAAAAAGATTCAGGGATTTTTTTGAGTTCTTCCA
>JAVCCT010000051.1 GCA_030765325.1 Candidatus Stygibacter frigidus
TCAAACGTCTTGATCCAGTGCTTATCCAGGAGATATTTGAAGATGTGGATATCCTGATCGAAGCTTTTGATCAGGCAGAGGCAAAACAGATGCTGATAGAAACCTGGGATGAATGCTTTGCTGATATACCCTTGATCGTAGGTTCAGGAATTGGTGGAATAGGTGGAAATAATAAATTAAGGCAAACTGCCAGTGGAAATCTATATCTGATAGGAGATGGTGTGGCAGATGTGGAGCAGGGCTTCAAACCGCTCGCCCCCAGAGTTACTGCCGTTGCCAGTATGCAGGCAAACCTTGCTCTGGAACTTCTGATCAGCAAATTTAATAAAAAAAACTAAACAATCTCAGGTAATAAATATGAATAATGCGTTTTATCTTAATAATCGACTGGAAGAATGGCGAGAGGGAATGACGATTAAAGATATAATTGTAAGTAAGAATTTTATCTTTAAGATGCTGGTGGTAAAAATCGATAATAAATTGATCAAAAAAGCTGATTATGCCACAACCATAATACCAGACAAAAGCAGCGTTCAGATACTGCACCTTATGAGCGGGGGGTAAAATCTATTGTCCGGCAATTATTAAAAAATAGCAAATCATCAATTGCAGTTTGTAGCAAATTCTCTTCCCAATTATTGAGCCTGGTAGATTATATCATTTTGATAAAGTCTTATTCATCTCTGTTATCAAAACAAATATACTATAAAGCCCTTGCGGATCGTCACCAGACTTCCGCAGGGTTGATATCAATCTCTAAGAAAACCAGGTTAAATTGAAATCTGGCATCCCCCTGTTTTATATAAACCAAAAGTTAGCTATTTCATTTTTATAAAACAATTAACTTATCATAAAGACTCTGAATGATAAGTGTTTTCCAATCTCATTAACACTAGATTTTAATCTGGTGTATTGCAGGCAACAATACAAGATAAGTAGCTTCAGCTACTTCCAGGTAACGTAGTATTGCTTAGACAGTGTATTGTTATAATTAACTTTGATTTATATAGAAGTCACTAAAGTGACTACATTACGTTCGTGTATTTCAATGCCCCCAAATAAATTTGGGGGTTAATGAGATTGATTTTCCTGCTACTTTTTGCAACCAGCATTACAATAAATTCCGAAGGATGCTAAGTTAAATTGAAATTTATTGACATTTTAATATGTTTATCAGATAAATTGATCAAAATTTTTTAGGGAAGATTATGGATGGTAAACAAGAGATTGAATCTAAGATAAAAGAGACTTCTGATTTGGTAGAAAAAGCCAAATTACAGATTCTGTTAGCCCATCAAACCCAATATACGGATCCGGAATTTAGTATAAATTTATCCAAAGAAGCCTGGAAAGCAGCTAAAATCATCTCTGATCCTGACCTGGAATTAAAAAGCTTAATCAGTATTTGTGCCTCGTATTCTTCCAGTGACTTCTATCGGGAATTCGAAAAATGGATCGATCTATTAGAAGAAAGAGGAAAAGAACTGAATCAGAAATATGCTCTGGGCAGGGCATCCCTATTCAGATATGCTTTTGAAAATCATTTTGGTAAACAAGTAGAAGCAGTAAACTGTCTTCATCAAGCGTTGGAATACTTTGAAGCGGATAATAATATTCAGGGAAAAACTACCTGTTATATCAGTTTGGGCAATATAAAATTCAATCAAGGAAATTATGACAAAGCTTATGAGTATTATCAAACTGGTTTAAAACTTTATCCAGACGATAATAACGAGATAAGCTTTACTTTACGGCAGAATATTGCCACAGTTCTTTTCATGCAGCATGAATACAATAAAGCCTGGGTAGCTTATCAGGATCTTCTTGATATAATTCCAGAAAATGATTATGGGACTCGTGCTTTGATTCTCATAAATCTCGGTAACCTTAGCAGTATTATAAAAGAAATACCAGCAGCTATCCAATATTATGATGAGGTGATCAAATTGACCCTGCATACCCCAAGCGATAAAATTCATGTGAAAGCAACTTGCGCAAAAGCAGATATCCTGATTGAAATGGGAAAGCCAAAAGAAGCCCATAAGATACTAAAAGCAATTAAGAATGATGTTGAAAATACGAAAAATCAATATTTGATCGAAAAATTGTATAGTACTATTATAAAATATTATAAAGCAGAAAATGCCCTTCATTATGCAGCAGGATTTCAAACTGACCTTAGCGATATGAAACTCAAGATTTCTGGATTTTTGGAAAAAAACAATAACCCGGAAGAATTACATCAACTTATCACAGATATTGATGCACTATTACTTGTAGAGGAAAATCAAAGATAAGAAGGGATCAGATACCTCCCCTTATGAGTGTGGGTTAACCCAAGTTTCATTACTAATCTGCTAAGTTACTGAGGTATAAAAGAGTTCATTTTTTCGGGGTACTACAATCGACACTTGAGATTCTTTTCTTTTTTATAGATCTCTTGAATTTTATATTCAATAAATCATATAATTCCTTCATATCTTTTTCAGGTTGTCCAGTTATTCTGACATGA
>JAVCCT010000132.1 GCA_030765325.1 Candidatus Stygibacter frigidus
ATCTGGAACTGATCGCCAGTGAAAACTTTGTCTCTAATGCTGTTATGGAAGCAGCTGGAAGCGTTCTCACAAATAAATATGCAGAAGGATATCCCTATCGCTGGAGCAAGAAAACCGGCAAAATCAATTATAAGCTATATGGCAGATATTATGGTGGATGTGAATTTATTGATAAAGTAGAAGAACTTGCTATTGAACGGGCAAAAGCATTATTCGGTGCTGAGCATGCCAACGTTCAACCCCACAGCGGTAGTCAAGCAAATATGGCAGCATATTTTGCACTTGTAAATCCTGGGGACACTGTTCTTTCATTGGAATTATCTCATGGTGGACATCTCACCCATGGTCATCCGCTCAGCTTCTCTGGTAAAATGTATAATATCATTCCTTATCAGGTTGATGAAAAGACCCAGATGTTTGATTATGATAATATTCGTAAGCTGGCTCAGGAGCACAAACCGAAATTGATCCTTACGGGCGCCAGTGCTTATCCGCGCTCTATTGATTTTGCCATATTCAGAGATATTGCTGATGAAGTGGGAGCAAAGCTCATGGTTGATATGGCTCATATCGCTGGATTGGTTGCAACCGGTATGCACCAGAATCCGGTACCTTATGCAGACGTGGTTACCTCTACTACTCATAAAACATTACGGGGACCACGTGGCGGACTTATTCTCTGCAAAGAAGAATTTGCCAGGGATATTGACAGAGAAGTATTTCCCGGCATTCAGGGTGGACCTCTTATGCACATCATTGCAGCCAAAGCAGCAGCATTCAAGGAAGCCTTACAGCCCGAATTTAAAGCTTATCAGCAGCAGGTAGTAAAGAATGCCAATGCTCTGGCAGAAGCGATTATTGCTAATGGATTTGATCTGGTAAGTGGTGGAACGGATACTCATCTTATGCTGATAGACCTTGGTTCAGAGGAATCTGGAGGACCCAGCGGAAAGAAAATGGAAGGAGCTCTTGACCTGGCTGGTATCACTGCTAATAAAAATACAGTACCTTTTGATACCCGCAAACCTTTTGTTGCTTCTGGTATCAGATTAGGAACCCCTGCTGTGACTACACGTGGTATGAAAGAAAATGAAATGGTCGCGATCTCTCAATTCATTAAAAAGGTAAGAGATAATTATGATGATGAAGCCATTCTTGCACAAATTAAGGAAGACGTAAGTAAATTCTGTTCGGCTTTTCCTTTATATCAGGATTTGATCGATTAATTATATTTATTAAGCGTCCTCATTGAGGGCGCTTTCTTCTTTTTTCATCCTCTTATATAGTCTCTATTATTTATTTTCACAAAACTATATTTTTAAATCAATCTATATATTCATTATTAACATATTGTTTGGGAGTATGTGGGAATTGAAACAGACCAAGGTTGGACTGGATACACATTCGTCTTTTGTCTCATGAATTAAAATATTTTAATTTAATTATAGATTTTGATTGACAGGAGTTGATATTTTGGTTGATGAATAAAATGGTAAATAATGGTAACTTAAACGAAAGGAATTCGTTTATAGAGGGTAATAAACAAAAAATAACCAAGATAAAGGAAGGAAAGATGACCGGAAATGAGACTAATGTACTGATGATAGCAACTAAGGGTGGATTTTTGATGTTAATATTGCTGGTAATCTCTATTGCAGCAATAGCTATTATTATTGAAAGACTTATCAACTTGAAGAAATTAAGCGGCAGTAACCGTAAACTAATGGAAGTAGCTCTATCTGCCCTGGCAGACGAACAGCCGGAACGGGCGATTCAGCTCTGCGAAGATAATGCTAATGTGCCTATATCCGGTTTACTTATCGAAACAATTGATAATCTTAAAGCTCCTTTGCATGAGCTGGAAACTATTATGGAAATAGAAGCCGGTAAACAAGGAATCCGCATCCAGAAGAATCTGGGAACACTTTCCTCATTTGCAGCCGTGGCACCTTTGATAGGATTTCTGGGTACTGTAACCGGAATGGTTAAAGTATTTATGAAAATCGGTGAGACTGGTGGCGGAGTGGATATTGGGCTGCTGGCAAATGGAATATGGGAAGCATTATTGACAACTATTGGCGGATTGACGGTGGGTATTGTGTGCATATTATTTTATAATTACCTGATCGGGCGTACTGAGCAAATTGCTGCTGATCTGGAAGAGGGACTGGGCAAACTGATGATCAATATCAGGAGACTGCGTCATGAAGATTAAATTGAAGCGGAAGAGATTATCTACCGTTGCTTTGATCTCTTTTACGGATGTGATCTTTTTGCTATTGATATTTTTGCTGATATCCACGAACTTTGTGACCAGTTCGGGCATAAAGGTTAATCTGCCGAGATCAAGCAGTAAACAGAATGAGTTCAACAGGAACCTAAGCGTGACGCTTACTGATAAAGATGAAATATTTATAGCTGATGAATTTGTGCCATGGGAAGATGTGACTGCGCATTTGACGCAATTACTGGTTGCTGATCCTGAACAGGTAGTGGTTATTCGCTCAGACGAGAATGTGCCCCTGAAAAAGATAATCAGGCTGCTTGACCTGGTGCAAATGACGGGTACTAATCGCTTCTTTATTGCTACGGAGCTGGAGCGGAGGCAGGAATAAATGCTGAAGCAGAATACTGAAAGAAAGGCAATAATAATCTCAGTAACATTTCATGTGCTGGTAGCCTTAATATTATTCTTTTCCAGGTTTGAGCTCGATCTTGCTCCGGTGCAGAAACTTATCGAAGTGGTTAATTATGGTGTGCAGGAGCCCAGCGAGACTGGGTCAAATACGCAACAGCCCAGTGGAATAGCACATCCTAAATCAAATCCTGTGCAGGGAGCGCAAACGAGCAGCGCACCTGATAATATTAACTTACCCAAATCCAGCAGTCAATCTGATCAGGAGATACTGGAGCCTGTTAATGACCAGATAGCCTGGAGCGATATTAAGGAATCTGATGTTACGGGAAACACACCAGAAGATGTTCGCAGCGGGTTAAATAGCCCCGCTCTTGCGGAAAGCGAACCTCAGCCGGAGACGGAAAAGGCAAGCGTGAAAGCAGATAAAGATTTCCTGGCTGGACTGCGCAAGCGGATAGCAGCAGAAGATAGTGACAGCGGAGGATATACCCTGAGCGGTGAGATCATTAACCGCACGATATTGAATAAGATCATCCCGGAATATCCAGAAGGCTTACAACAAAATAGCGAAGTGCAGATCCAATTTGAAGTAACTCCAGAAGGTAAGGTAAACGATAATATTGTGATCATAAAAAAAGGTGGAGCACAGCTTGACCAGGTGAGTCTGGAAGCGCTGAAGCAGTGGCGTTTTAATCCTGTAAGTGGAGAATTTGTGCAAACTGGAGTGATCACCTTCACCTATAAACTTAAATAACAGGGAAATGAATGAATAGAATTTTACACATATTGAACAGCGAGCAGGCACAGGCTGAGCTGAAAAAGATTAAGGTTTCATCAGGCGGGATAGAATCTATGTATCCTAAAATGAATGGATTGTGCTTGAAGCTGGAAAATGTCCCATTGGCAGCGGCTAATATCCTGAAGCAGGAAATGCTTTCACTGGGTGGCGATGCTGCAGTGGCACGAGGCGTGGTAAATGGCACTGTACCGATTAGTGAAGTGATCCTTATGGGTAATGCTATCAAGCTGAGGCGATTGGCAGATAAGCTTGCCTGGCAGCAATATTTCACGCTGCCGGTTATTCGCAAAGATATATTGAGATTACTTAAGAATCATCAGGGTGATAATATTGGCATTAGGGAATATAACGGGAAAGTCCTTGACCTGAGTAAGACACAGATCATGGGAATCTTAAATATTACACCTGATAGCTTTTCCGATGGAGAGCAGTTCCTGGCTAAAGATACCGCAATTGAGCAGGCTTTTAAGATGATAGATGAAGGCGCAGCTATTATTGATATCGGGGGAGAATCCACGCACCCGGGTGCAACGGAAGTGAGTGTGGAAGAAGAGCTTGACCGCGTAATAGATGTGATAACAGAAATCAGGCAAAAGAGCAATATATTGATCTCGATAGATACCACTAAAGCGACAGTTGCAAGATCAGCCTTGCAGGTCGGAGCAGATATTGTGAATGATATATCAGCTCTTAGATTTGATAGTGAGATGGTGAAGGTGCTGGCTGATAACCCTCAGGCAGGGATCATTTTGATGCACATGTTGGGAACTCCGCTCACTATGCAGGAAAAACCGGTATATGAAGACACCATTAGAGAAATACTGGAATTTCTGAAAGAGAGAATAGATTTTGCTGTGAGCAAAGGCATTGCTCGAGATAAGATAGTCATCGACCCGGGAATAGGATTTGGGAAAAGACATTTGGACAATCTGCTGATATTGCAAAGGCTGGCAGAATTCCATTGCCTTGATTGTCCTGTGGTGCTGGCAGCATCCAGAAAGAGCTTTATTAACCGGATCTATGAAAGTGAAGCAGCAGATAGAGAAGAAGGAACATTAGCCGCTACAGCCATAGGCAATGCAGCCGGGATACATATCGTGAGAGTACATCAGGTGAAGCAGAATAATAGATTACTTAAGGTAATGCAGGCAGTGAAGGAGATATAATGCATTTTTTGACCCCTGGACTTAATGATGTGATAGATATAGCCCTGGTGGCAGTGCTGCTTTTTCTGGGAATGCAGTTCTTTAAACGAAATGGCGGATTGCAGTTATTTGGCTTTCTGCTGATCCTGCTGTTGAGTTATTTCCTGACGACATTATTTGAGCTAAAGATGATGACTTACGTGCTTAATCAGATAAAGAACTACTGGTTTCTGGTATTCATTATCCTATTTCAGCCGGAGATCAGGGTAGTTTTGGCAAAGTTTAATCAGCGCTATAATATTCTGGAACTATTTCATCGTAAACAGGGTTCCATCTATCCTAAGATATTAAATGCAGTATCTATTCTTTCTTTTAGATCAAAAGGCTCACTTATCGTGATAGAGGGCACTAACCGTATAGATCAATATTTGCAGTCTGGCGAGATACTTGATTCTGCCATATCAGCAAAACTATTATTAACTATATTTGATAACCGAAGCCTGCTGCATGATGGAGCAGTGGTTATCCGTAATAATAGAATCCATGCCTGCAAAGTGGTCTTACCGCTTTCGGAGAATCTGGAATATACGCGGGAACAGGGAACTCGCCATCTGGCAGCAATTGGAATATCTGAACTCACAGACTCTGTGGTGATAATCACATCAGAGGAAACGGGCAAAATATCAGTGGCAAAGCGAGGACACCTGATCCCTAACCTGAGCCTTGATGAACTTGCCCAGATATTGAAAGATGAGACGAAACAAGCTTAGCATTGCCATTACAGGAGGCATAGGCAGCGGTAAAAGTGAAGTGTGCCAATGGTTTGGAAGGCATGATATAGAGGTAATATCTGCTGATAAACTAGCTCATGAAGCTCTGGGAGCACCGTCCATACAGCAGGAATTGATCGATGAGTTTGGGGACAGCATCTGGAGAGAAGAGCAGATTGACAGGCAAGAACTGGGTAATATAGTATTTAAAGATGCGAAAAAGACAGCTAAACTGAATGAAATTATGCATCCATATATAATTAGCCGGATAAATAAAATGCTTGAAACTCAAACGGAAAGCATCCTGGTTTTTGAAATACCACTGCTTTATGAAGCTGGTCTGGAGAATTTGTTTGACATAATTGTGATGGTGTGGACAAGTGAAAATGTTCGCATGGAAAGGCTGCTGAAGCGGAACGGCATGACGGAAAGAAAAATCTATGAGATCATGGCTAAGCAGTTCTCTCAGGAAACAGCCCGACATAGAGCTGATTATGTGATAGAAAATAATGGCAGCTATATTGATCTGGAAAAGAAGCTGCAGGAATTAATGCTAACTTTAAAGCAAAGGATTTGATATGAAAAGAGCAATATTTATCATAATTTTATTAAGCGTGTTTCTGGGAGCATTTTGCGGGGTGGGAAATAGTTATTATAATAATCCTGATTTCCAATTACCCTCGATATTTAATCCGAATAATTTCTCCATGCATCACACAATGACATTTGCCAGCGGGGTCTCATCTTCCGGAGATGGTTATTATAACAATATCTATACAAATCATCTGGATTTCAAACTGCATAAGAATCTTGATTTTAAGCTCAATCTAAATTTCGTTAATGCCGGATCTATGAATTTCAATCATGATTATGGTGTTAGCTTTAATGATGATAATGCATCTCATATCATCCCGGAATTTCAATTGGAATGGCGTCCTTCAGAGAATACATCTCTTAGCATCAGGTTTGAACAATCCAGAGGATATAATTCCTGGCAGAGAGGCTTTTGGGAAGAAGAAGACCCTTTTTCTGACCGGTAAATGAGGTATTTGTATCCGATAGCGATCATCTCTTTGATCATATCTTTTCTTTTTAATAGAATAAAAACCCTGCAGGCGATCAAGATTGCCTGGAAAAAACTCTCTTCCATATTACCCCGCTTTTTGACCATGATATCTATATTGGCAGTTATTTCTCTGATATTTCCAGTAGAAAAAATGGGTGAACTTTTAAATGCACACTCCAACTGGGTGGGATTATTACTGGCACTTGGTATCGGGAGCATAATATTTGTTCCGGGCTTTATTGCTTATCCCCTGGCAGCAGTGTTATTGGAGAATGGTGTCCCCTATTATATTATCGCAGGATTCACTACCAGTTTGATGCTGGTGGGCTTTGCCAGTCTGCCTGTGGAGATCACTTATTTTGGCAAAAAGACAGCAATACTGCGGAATATAGGCGGACTGGTGATATCACTTATAATAGCAATTGCCATCGGCTTTATTTACGGAGAGTTTTGATGAAAAAGCAGAATGATCTGATATCATATCTGATCCCTGCCCTGATAATCGGCTTCTCTTTGGGAGCCAGGCTGGGTGGATTTGAGCTGGGAGAAAGACTGCTCGGTAATCTGGGTCAGTATCTTAAAACTCTATTACTGTTATTACCACCGGTATTTATACTCATTGGTCTATTTGAAGTGTGGGTACCTCGCAGGACGATTGAGAAGCACTTTGGATCCAGTCACGGCATGGGAGCCTGGTTTTGGCTGATGCTGCTATCTGCTACTATCGTGGGTGGATTATATGTATCTTTGCCTCTGGCTTATGCTTTATATCAAAAGGGTACGCGATTGCGGTTAGTATATGGATTTCTGGGTTTCAGCACGATATGCCGCATACCGATGACTTTTTTTGAAGCTTCTTTTCTGGGATTGAAATTTACTCTGATCAGATATGCCATTGCACTGCCGCTGGTTATCATCTCGGCTATATTGATTGAGAGAATGACGGGAGAACGAGGGTGCGAAGAAAAGAAGGGGCGAAAGTGCGATTAAATGTAATGTGATATAAAAGTAAGGATAATAGGAGTTCTGAACGTATTCCGGGCAGGACTTCTGGGATCCGGCAG
>JAVCCT010000144.1 GCA_030765325.1 Candidatus Stygibacter frigidus
AATGCCATCAATGCCGGAGCAGGTATAGTTACTTACAGAGGCTGGGGAAATGCCTGGGGCTGGAATTATCCCTATTTCCATACCGAAAATATTCAGGAACTCACAAATGGTTTATATTTACCAATAATGACCTCAATTGTGTGTAATACTGGTGATTTTGCTAACGCAAATGTTGATCCCTGCTTTGGTGAACTATGGCTGACAGCAGGAAATACTACAAACCCCAAGGGTGGAGTAGCATTTGTGGGACCATCAAATTTACATACAAGTACTCGATATAATAATGCCATTTTTTCTGGATTCTATCAAGGTTTACTTGACGAGGGAATTCATACTTTTGGTACTGCTGTGCTGCGAGGAAAGATGGAACTCTATGAAAACTTTCCTCTTAACCTGGATACCGGAGATTGGGTTGAATTTTATTATTATGTGTATAATATCCTTGGTGATCCTTCATTGAGCATCTGGACACAAACTCCTATGAGTATGACATGTGATTTGCCGGATGAGATCACTATGGGTCAAAATTATCTAGATATTTATGTTCCTGAGATTGATAATGGAATGGTCACTGCCAGAAAAGGTGATGAATTTATAGTGACAGAATTTGTGAGAGATCACAGTGCAACCTTGTATTTTAATGCCATGAATGAAGGCACAATTGATGTTACAATTACAGCAGTTAATCATCTTCCTTTAATTACAAGTATTGAAGTATCAGAGGCAGTAATTGATCCCGTGATAACTGATGTTGAACCTGATGGTGATATCATTGCTGGCGCAACTATTTCGGTAGATATCACGCTCTCTAATCAGGGTAGTGAAAGCCAGGCTTTTACTGCTGAGCTTTCTGAATTGACTGGAATGGCTGAGATACTTACAGAAGATCTTGATTTTGGCACTCTCGAAGCTGGCTCTGCAGCTACTCATACTGTTGAAATGGCTATTTCTGGAGAATGCTCAAATGGTTATGAATTATCATTCCTGATGTCTTTTGATGGAATTGATAATACAATTAAATTTCCTTTGACTGTTGATAATTTCATGCTCTATCCCTCTGAGATGGTAGTAAATGACGCTAATGGTGTGCTGCAACCGGGAGAAACTTCTGATATCACTGTGAGTATTGCAAATATGGGCAGTGTGGCAGCTACTGGTTTAAATGCCACGATCACATCTGCAACCACAGCCTTGATTGTTAATGATGGAACATATCAGATCGGTGATCTGGCAGGCGGAGAAACTGGTGAGGCAGTATTTAATGTATCAGCAGAAGCTGCTGGATTTAATGGTAGAGATGCTGGAATTTATCTTCATCTGGAAGATAGTACTGGCAGAATATATGAAACCAGTTTTAATATCACGATCGGAATAGTGAGTAATACAGATCCCACCGGACCCTGCATTGGCGGATATTTTGCCTATGACAGCTTTGATACTGGTTACGGAGAAGCACCTGCATATTTCTGGGATGAAATTGATCCTGAACTCGGGGGACAGGGTAACGTAATTCTAATGACTGATGATCAATCTAATGATATAGCTTTGCCTTTTGATTTCACTTATTTTGATGCAGTTTATGACAGCATTACGGTTTGTTCAAATGGCTGGATATCTTTTGAAACTACCTGGCAGTCATATTTCCGTAATTGGAGAATCCCCAGTGCTTTGGGACCATATGCTCAGGTAGCTGCTTACTGGGATGACCTGATAGGTGTGGGTGGCGGAGTAGAAGATATCAGGCTGTGCTACTATTATAATACCACTGAGAACTACTTTGTTATCGAATGGAGTAATACCGTAAGTCGTCAAGATAACGTTTCTGTAGAATTGTTTGAAATTGTGCTTTATGATCCTGCCGTACATCAAACAGAGAGTGGAAATGGGATCATTCAGGTGAATTATAATACAGTAAATAATCCTGATGATGACAGTAATTATTGTACAATAGGAATAGAAGACAGCTATCAGGAAGATGGTGTATTATACAGTTATGCAGATATTTATCCCTCTTCAGCTACTGAACTTCAGAATGGTCTGGCAATCAAATTTACCACTGAATATCCCGTTCTTTTCATAGGGAATGATGTGGCAGATATATTGCCATCACTCCCAGTTTTAAATGCAAACTATCCAAATCCATTTAATCCAGAAACAACAATTAGTTTCTCTTTACCAGAGAATGCCAATATTGAGCTTTCAATATATAACGTTAAAGGTAAGAAAGTGAAAACTCTTGTTTCCGGCAATATGGATGCTGGTGATCATGAAACTATCTGGTATGGCAGAGATGATGAAGGCAGGCAGGTTAGCAGTGGAGTATATTTCTATAAGCTGAAATCAGAACGCTACACTACAACTAAAAAATGCGTGCTGATGAAATAAATAAATATCAATTATAGGGGAGAATTTACTCCCCGATAATTTAAAAAAGGGAATATGTTTGGATTAATTATTGGGTTATTTATTCTAATTGGCTGGGGAGTTCACGAATTCTGGGATCATAAAAGAAACCGGGCTAAGATTCCTGAGATAATTCATATAAATGGTACCAGAGGCAAATCAAGTGTTACTCGCTTGATAGCTGCAGGTCTGAGAGCTGGTAACTATCAGGTGATTGCCAAAACTACTGGTTCTGCTCCGCGTATCATTTATCCCAGTGGAAGAGAAAAACCTATTGTGCGACTATTTGGTGCTAATATCAGAGAACAACTAAAGATCATCAAATATGCTTCAAAAAGGAATATTGATTATCTGGTTCTTGAGTGTATGGCAGTTACTCCTGAATATCAGTGGACAACTGAGCATAAAATGGTGAAATCCACAATTGGGGTTATCACAAATTCACGCCCAGACCATTTGGATGTGATGGGTCCTGGTTTAAGGAATGTTACTCTATCCATGTGTAACACAATACCGGATAAAGGCTTGATATTAACTTCAGAAAACAGGGTTTTTCCTTTGATGAAAAAAGTGGCTGACCATCGTCATACTGAATTTGAATACGTTAGCAAGGAAGATATCACAGAAACAGATATGCAAGGTTTCCGCTGGATCGAGCATCGGGACAATGTAGCATTATCTCTGGAAGTTTGTCGTCGTTGTGGGGTAAGCAGAGGGGTCGCCTTAAAGGGGATGTATGATTCCACTCCAGATATAGGAGCGACTGAGATTTTCAGATATATGGTAGATGGCAAAGAACTATACTTTGCTCATTCATTTGCTGCCAACGATCCTGAATCCACATTTGTTTTGATGGAATATATCCACTCAATTCATCCTGAGATTCCTGGTGTGGCAATCGTATTGAATACCAGAGCTGACCGGATGTTCCGGTCAAAACAGCTGACAGAGATGCTGGGTAATCACAAATTCGATGGTTTATTCCTGATCGGAGATCAGGAATTGACAATACATAATTATGCAACCGGACATGGAATTCCGGCAGAAAAGATATATCCACTTGGCTGGAGTAAAGGAGATGAATTGGTGAAAGAGATTTGTACCCTTGACCCCGAAAAGATACTTGTATTCGGGATTGGTAATATAGGTGGTAATGGAGGTCCTATTGTGGATTATTTCAAAGAGAGGAGAAACTAATGTTTGAAGCCGCTATAGGTTTAGGAGTTTTAGTAAGTTTATTCTTTCTGGAAACCTTTGGCACAACAGCTGGAGGTATAGTAGTTGCGGGATATATAGCAATGTTTTTGCATCAGCCCTGGACAATTCTGGGAACGCTGTTGATCAGTCTGGCTGTATATTTGATCGTTAAGCTGCTGGGAAAGATAATGTTCATTTATGGACGTCGCCGCATGGTGATATCTATCATGCTTGGGTTTATTTTTGGATGGCTGGTGAGAACTTACGGCTTATATTCTGGTATTCCAGCAGATTATTCCGTAAATGTAATTGGATATATTATTCCTGGTTTGATTGCCAATGCTATGGCAAAGCAGGGAATTACAAGAACTTTAACCGTTATGTTTGTTGCCGCTGTGTTGGTCAGATTACTGATCAATGTTGTTTTTGGCGGCGAATTAATATCAATAATGTAAGGGTAGAAATATGTTTGTACCAAGTGCAAAGTCTAATTTAAGTTTAATCATTTTATTTCTGATTTCCATCTTATTATTTTTATGGGTAAATAATTCACGAATGTTCATTAAGGAAAAGTACTATTCTGAAAAGATGGAAGCATCTCAGCTAATGCAACGGGCTGAAAATGCTCTAAAAGATTACCGTACTTTTTGTGGAGCCTATTGTGATCCAGAAAATGATCCCAATCAAAGTGGTATAATTGGTCTCAAAGAAACTCCAATTACTACTGACAGGGGTTCTTTGGAAGGTAAGCTCACAAGCTTGAATCCTAATTTTGCTGCTGTTATGGTTTCAATGTTCAAAAAAGCCCGCCTTGCTGAAGGTGATCGCATAGCTCTCAGCTCCACCAGTTCATATCCGGCAATTAATATTGCTGTGTATTCCGCTGCCAAAGTATTAGGATTAAAAGTTGTGAGCATTAATTCTGTGGGTGCTTCCATGTTTGGTGCTACTGATCCGGAATTTACCTGGCTGGATATGGAGTCATTTTTGTATGAAAAAGGGATATTCCCTTATAAAACAAAAGCAGCTTCCATTGGTGGTGGTAGAGACCTGGGGCGTGGTTTGAATGTTCTCGGTAGAGATATGATCCTGAAAGCAATTGAAAGAAATGATATTCAACTGGTTAAGGAAAATGATCTGGACGAAAATATCAACCGCAAGATGGAAATATATCATAACAGTTATAAAAAATATGATGCCTATATTAATATCGGGGGTGGATTATCTTCAATAGGTTCTTCCATAAATGGCAAATTGATCACTGATGGTTATCATAGAAATATTCATAATAACAATATCCCTCGCAAAGGTACAATGTTTAAATTTGCTGCTGACAGCACTCCCATTATACATTTGGCTGATATTTCCGATATTGCCCGTAATTATGAACTTCCCCAGGCTCCGGTTCCAATTCCCGAAGCTGGTATTGGCAGAATTTTTGTTGATGAAAGATATAATGTCACGATTGCCATTATTGCATTGATAATTTTAAGTGCTTTGATCTCTGTAGTGATCTTTTTTGATCATAGTCAGATGAAATTACATGATGATGAGGTAAATCAATAATTATGAAAAGTATAGCTAAAGAAAAGATTCTATTCTTGCTGATTTTTATTCTGCTGGTGATATTAGTTATTAATGCTGGGCAAAAGCAGGACAGGTATTATGTGTTTAGTGCTTCCAGTGGAAAAATGTTTAGGTATTATAAATTAATGCCAGGTGAAAAATACACTTGGGAATCAGCAACTCCAGACAGCATTACTGTTATAAGCCGGTTGATCATCAATTCTGTAGATGCTCAGCAATATTCTTATGATGCCGTCTATGATGGCGATACCCATGCAGTTACCCGTAATATTACGCCCAGCAAAGTATCACGCGGTGTTAATGGCGACAAAGTGTCTTCCTGGAACAGTTATAGATTTGATCTTACAATGCCTACCAGAAAACTGGTTATCTCCAATTCTTCCGGGCATCAGATGCTTGTGAAAGTAAACCCTGATAAAAAGGGAGTAAAAAAACACAAAACTGAATCTCAATATATTGCCTATCCTCCAGATTATTACGATGATAGCTTTGATATACTGGTGAATGACAAAGCATATACTTATTATCAGGGCGCAACTAATGGCATCGAGCTTGATCTACAGGGTCCGCTTAATCTCAAGATAATTAATAGACTGATTGTTGATAATGTGGAACTCCTATCCTTCGATTGGAAAGTGATGCTGGATAATCAGGAAATTTTAGAAGTGGCAGATTCCCTGCCCTATTCCACTTCCTGCCTGGCAGACAGCAGCAGCATAGTAACCCAGGGCAAAAGTAATATTATCAATATTCCCAAAGGCAGACACACAATTAAAATTGAGGATATACAACCTCGGGGAATATTATATAGATTATATATCTCAAAATCTGCTGTAGGAAATGAATAGTTATGAAAAGAACCTTTATTTTTACTCTGATGCTTATAACTATGATCTCATTATGGTCAAAGGGGATTGCTCTCAATAGTGATATTGATTTTGGATTTGAGTATGACAACAATATAGTTCGTCTTTCTGATGGAGATCAGGACGAATTTCTGGATAATACTAA
>JAVCCT010000241.1 GCA_030765325.1 Candidatus Stygibacter frigidus
GTTAAACCTCACCTTAATATCATTATTCTATTGTGAATTCGATCCTGCGGTTTTCTGCACGTCCTTCTTTAGTGTCGTTAGTGGCAGCAGGTTCTGTTTCACCCTTGCCGATAACTTTCATTCTGGAAGCACTGATCCTATTTTTAACCAGCCAATCTTTAACAGCCTGAGCACGTTCTTGTGATAAACCCCTGTTATATTCATCGCTTCCTGTATTATCCGTATGACCCGTGATAATCACTGTCACGTCTGGATTTACCACCATAGATTCACGTACTTTCTCTAATATTATCTTCGATTCAGGCATTATCGTAGATTTGTTGGTTTCGAAAACTATACCATGCAACACAACTTTTTTACCCTTCGAAAAATCAAATAGATCATCTGCCGGGTCTAATGGATTCCTCTTTGTCTTTACTTCGGCACCGTCATTCATGCCGCCATTATCTGTATCAATCAAAAGTGGGTCAGAAAGATACTTCATTATCTCTTGATTATCACTAAGCCCATCTCCATCAGTATCGCTTTTCAAGGGAGATGTCTTGTATTTTAAAACTTCTTCCCCATCCTTCAATCCATCATTATCTGTATCAGGATTATTAGGATCTGTCATATACTTCAATACTTCTTCTCCATCCTTCAAGCCGTCACTATCAGAATCTGAGTTATTGGGATTAGTCTTATATTGCTCCAATTCGATTTTATCGGTCAAGCCATCGCCATCACTATCAACTTCTTTTACTGGTTCAATTATTACTGCTTTAGGAGGTGTCTTCTCAACAACAGGTTCATTATCTTCCAGTTCTGCATACATTCAGAACACCTGACCTCTAAAGGCTATTTATTTTATATTTTATTACATAATAGTCAGTTACAAAAGGATATAATTTTAAACTCAAGAAACATATATGACACTAATATCGGGAATATTAGATTTGATGGTGTCAAGAAGGTTGTTTTAGTTAAACCTTATACTTATTATAATCAAAGGAGTTACGTGTAATTATCGTAAATATTTAATGACACTAATTAACTAAATATGAGGTCAAATCAAAATCATTGAGGTCAGGTGTTCTGACATTAAACCGACCATTAATTTAAAATAACTGTCATCTTTACCATTGGTGAAACGATTATCACTGTATGCACCTCGATTCATAGTATCAAATTCGTCTGATAAAACCAGACTGTAACCGGCATTTACTGCCAACATTATTTGCTCACCAATCATAGATTGTATCCCAAAACCCACTGGTAATACCATTAGGAAGTTGGAATCATTCTTATTCACATTTTTTGCCGTTCCTATTCCAAAAAAGAAATATGGAAACATCTTGTTCATTTTGATTGGACTGACGAGAAATCTAAAATCTCCACCTACAGTTTTTGTCGAGTATTTAACGGATAACTCATCCGGGTTGATCGGACCTGTGCCTTTGAATGTTGTGTAACTTAATCCCAATTGATACTGTAGTGGCTCCACCAGCTTCATCTGGAATGCAGCACGGATACGTGGTGACCATTCATCATTACTTTTGTTGAAATCATTCTGGGCTCCTCCCAGTTCAATTCCTACTGCCATTTTCGGACTTAAAAAATCTGCATTGATAATACTGAACGATGTCAGAACCAACACTAAAACTAAAATACGTAAAATTGATTTCATTGAAACCTCCTGTTTGTGAGGACGTTGCTGCATCAGAGTAACATAAACTCACTTGCGAATACGCTATCTCCCAATTTGATGAAAATTGCGAGGTTGAAGACTGGTTGAAATAGCTGTAGTATCAAGTCCAGTTATAGTTGATACTGCTTAGTTCGAGAAACTACATGTCAACTGACTATAGCAATTGACATATTCACCCGACACTGTCATACGATATTATAATATATCTTTGGATAATAGCAAACTTTTTTTTTGCTTTTACTATATTTTTTTCTTTTTATCTTTAAACCATCCTGATAAGCCGTGATAACCAATATAATAGCTATTATGATGTTTCTTTAATCTCGGTTAATTTATTCAGATATTCATGTATTTGACACTATATTTTTTATCTATATGAAGATTTATGTTGCTTATTTTTATTAAATTCATATACTATTACTTGACAGATCAACTGACTTAGTCATATGCGTTATCTAGCAGAGTCAGTAATCAGAATTTTTTCGTTAGGAGGAAAATAATGACCGATACACAAGAAAAATCTGCAATATCGATTTCACAGGAACAGGGGATTGATTCATCCACCTCTACGATCCATAATATACCACTTTATAATTCAGACCACATTCCAGATCCTCCAGATTCAGATTCTCCCAGTGGACATATTTTCATTGCTGCCACGCGCTTATTTTCGGAATTCGGCTTTAAAGGTACAAGTACACGTGCTATTGCCCATGCTGCTGGCGTAAAGCAGGTCATGCTGCATTATTATTTCGGTAGTAAGACACTCCTTTACGAGGCAGTTCTTAAGTATGAAGGTATGACGATGCTGGAAGTCATTTTCGGCAATAATCCCAAAGA
>JAVCCT010000120.1 GCA_030765325.1 Candidatus Stygibacter frigidus
AAAAATGTCAATTACCTGAAATAGACATATATGATGAATATGTGCACTTTTTGGCAGAAAAATGCGGAAATCTGCAATGAAATCAATTACTTAGGTTGAACAGTCTCCAGACATGTTTTTTACTTTAAAAACCGTGACAATTCCATTCCTTTTCAAAGCGGTCTAAAACCTGATGATTGCCAAATTATTTTCAATAACATCAGCCACCAAACACATCTAACCGCAATAGCATCAGCAATAAGACAGTATAGCAGTTCCCGGAAGTGTTGTAGTAGTTTGGTAATATGGTAATTAATGGGTGGAGCAGTTAGTCTTCAGCATTACAATATACCGTGGGTGTAATTCAGGTAATTGTAATTTTAGATTGATTTATTTTCATGGGTTGGCAAATTTTGTCTCAAAGTAATTGTGCTGTTAATTGTTAGAGAATAATGAGTATAAATTTTAAATAATAGAACAGGAGGTAATGTGAGACATTTACTTGATGTAGCAATGAATGCAGCAGTGAGTCTGGGTGCAGATTATGCTGATATTCGGATTCAGAAAACCCGGCGGGAATTCATCTTCCTGCGTAATCTCAGTTTGAAAAACACTTCAAACAGCTTGACTTATGGTTATGGGATCAGAGTATTCAAAAATGGAGCCTGGGGATTTGCCCACTCTAACGTGTTTACCCCAGATGCCGTAAAATCTACAGTTCAAAAAGCTTTTGAAATTGCCCATCAAAGCTCCAGAGTACCATATGGTAACGGATTAAAACTTGCGGCAGAAAGAGCATATATTGACACCTATCGCACCCCCTTGACCATCGATCCATTCAGTGTAGATATTAATGATAAAATCGATCTGATGATGGAAGTGAATAAAACGCTTTTGAATTTTGATAAGATCAAAGTAGCAACATTTATGTTTGAAGCTCAAAAAGATGATAAACTTTTTGCTTCTACGCTCGGCACCAATCTTGATCTTTCTACTACTTTTGTATATCCCACTTTCACAGCGAATGCTGTAGGAAATAATGACTCTCAGTCCAGAAGTTTTAATCTGGGTGGTTATGCAGGTGGCTGGGAATACGTTCTCGGATTAAATCTTCTAAATGAAGCACCCAGAGTGGCAGATGAAGCAATAATGAAGCTGGAAGCAGAAGTGCTCACAGAAGAGAAAAAGCGTGATCTGCTACTGGATCCCATTCATCTGGGACTCACTATGCACGAATCAGTAGGTCATCCCACAGAGCTTGACCGCGTACTGGGCTGGGAAGCTGATTTTGCTGGAATTTCATTTGCCACCCCAGAAAAACTTAAAACTTATCAATATGGCTCATCAATTGTTAATTTCATGGGAGATAACACCCTGGAAGGCGGTTTAGCTACTGCTGGTTATGATGATGATGGCGTGCCAAACCAAAAGTGGCATATCGTTAAAGACGGTATCTTAAATGAATATGGCACTACCCGGGCGACTGCACCTATTATTGGTGAAACAATGTCACGCGGCTGCAATAGGGCAACTAATTACTATGATTTTCCCATAAATCGTATTCCTAATCTTTATCTGCAACCCGGCAAAGAACCTCTTACACCGCAGGAACTGATATCTGATACTGAAAATGCTATTTATATCGAGGGTCAAGGCTCCTTTTCCATTGATCAGCACCGCGTAAATTTCCAATTCGGTGGCGATCTTTTCTGGGAGATCAAGAATGGGAAAAAGCATAAAATGCTTAAAAAAGTTATCTATCGCAGTAATAATCCAGAATTCTGGAATAGTGTAGATGCTATTTGTGATGATCGGTTCTTCCAGAGTTTCGGAGTAAATAATTGTGGTAAAGGACAACCCGGTCAGCGCGGCAGGATGACTCATGGAGCCAGTCTCACGCGTTTCCGTAATATCACAGTGGGAGGTTCAAAATGATAGATCAAAAAACCATGCAAAAAGCTGCTGAATATATCAGAAAAAACTGCCAGGCTCATGATTGGTCATTTTCTATCCGCAGTGCTAATCATACCCGCACAAGATTTGCTCAAAACGGGATCACTCAACATATCACTGGTGATTCAAACGGAATTTCATTAACAGTTGCCTTTGATGCAAAAACCGGCTCTGCTTCAGTTAATGACACTTCTGAAGCAGGACTTGCCTATTTGATAGAAACAGCAGAAACTATTGCTTTGCGTAATCAGCCAGACCCGGAATTTGTGGTTTCTGAATCAGCAAAAGAATTACCAGTAACAGATAATTTTTCGGAAGCTACTGAAAAGCTCAGTCCCGCAGATCTGGTTAACATAGTAGAAAAATGTGTAAAAAATGCTGTAAGTAAAGATGCCAAAGTATCTGGTATGACGGAAAAAGATGCAGGAGCATACAGTTTATACACTAAAAACGGATTTGAAGGGTTCCATAAATCTACCAGTTTTTCGCATTCCATGACCATGAAAAAAGGTGGTGTGGAAACTAAGATAAACCGTTCCATGCTTGATTATAACGATTTTGATGTAGATAAAATAATCGCTCAATTCAATACTCAGTTTGACAGCCTCACAAATCCCAAACCCATTGAGCCTGGAAAGATTTCTGTTATTTTGCGCCCCCAGGCAGTTGCTGACTGGTTTGTATATCTTTTCTGGATGCTGGAAAGACGCAGTGCTGATGAAGGTGTATCACCATATTCAGGACAGCTCGGTAAAAAATTCTTCGGCGATAGTTTCACCGTGAAATCTGTTCTGGATGTTCCCGGACTTTCTGCGCCACCATTTACTGGTGAAGGACTGGCTACCGAGAATATTAACTGGATAAAGAACGGCGTTATAGAAAACATGTTCACTTCCCGCTGGTATGCCCAAAAAACCAATTCCAAGCCGAACAGTCCTTTTAATATCCTGATTGAGGGTGGTAATACCACTGAAGCAGAGATGATGAAAATGGTACCTCGTGGCGTGATCCTCAATAATCTGTGGTATATCCGCAATATAGACCGCAAAGAAGGTACTCAAACTGGACTTACCCGTGATGGAGTACTATATTTTGAGGATGGTAAAATCGTGAGTTCAGTTAATAATTTCCGCTGGAATGAGATACTCCATGATGTCACCAGACGTATTATTGCTACTGGTCCCAGTGAACTTATTGAAACCTGGTGCAAAGTACCAACATTTCTGGTTAAAGATTTTAATTTCGTTGATACCACCACGTTTTAATAGCTAATATCTGAATATATAGCCCGGCACATATCTGCCGGGCTTTTTTTATTATAAATATTATTGATGGGAAAGCTTAAAGAGAAAATCTTTCAAATTTGAATAAACGGGTGAAGAGAAATTCCAGTATTTTTTGTGAGCAGCTAAGCCTACACTGGATACGAGTTCTTTTTTTCCAGCTAAATATGCTGCACAAAAGCGTTTTGATATTTTAGAAACTGACGGAGTTAGTTCTCTGATGCAATTGATAAAACTCTCCACACAAGTTACTACAGGATCAGAATGAACAGCTTTCAGACATAAATCTTCTAATGCACCCTTTTCACCTTCTCCTGGCATAATAAAAATACCAATAGCGGGAGAATGGCTTGAAAATAACCCCTGTTGTTTTATGGAACTTAAACCTACATTATCTAAACTGTTGAATATCCTATCCATAGTAGCATTATAATTATCATCTGAATCTTGAATTATCCCGATAGTTACGATATCTTCAAAATTAGGGATTTTTATTAAAGCTTCTATATTTCCTTTCAATTTTCTCTTTCCGCCAGTTACAATTATTTGAATATTATCTATATCAAGTTCTTTGAAAAAGGCATTGAAAAAGTTTTCTTCATCTTTACCTTCCACCAATAAAAGTCGCTGCAGAACAATTTGTATTTTTGGGTTGTCAATCATTATCTCAATTCCCAATTGCTTTGGATTGTCTGAGTAAGAACATCAAGTTCATAGCTTATTGCTTTATTCTTATCATTTTTGTGCTCAATCCTATATAACATAACATTCTTATAGCTTTCTTCAACAGCAACCTGATTGAATTTGATAATATTTTCCCATGAATGAGTTGTGGCAAAAATCTGTACGTTCAGCATTTCAGCAGCTTTAAATACAGCTTTCCATAGCGTTGAAAGTGTTTTATGATGAAATCCGTTTTCAATCTCATCAATAAGAATATAGCCATCTTTTTTGTCATAGATCGCCAAAATTATTACCAGTAATCTATTAATCCCATCTCCCATTAAATTGATAGGTATAAGATTTTTTCTTCCAATATCAGCAGCTATAACATTATTAGCCAGAATCTCCAATGATTTGAGCTCTGGTTCAATTTCCTGCAGAATTTGGATCAATGTAGCTTCTTCTTTTTTAAATTTAATGTTTTCCAATCGATTAACAGTATCCTGAATATATTTTCTGGGTGGAATAAAAACTCCAAATAGCTTTTCAGAGTAGTTTTGTGGTAATTCTATTCTTATTTCTGGATTATCAATCAACATACGAGAAATTACTTTATCACTTTTCCCTTTTGTTGATTCTTTATAATCCAACCGATTTTCCAAACCTTTGATATATGAAAAATAAGTTAAAGAATTTTCACTGGAATCATTATCGCTCAACTTCACAATTTTGCTATTTCCATATTCATTGTAAATTGGTGAAATACTTAGATTTCGATATTGCTTGGGATTTTTAATAATTGTATTTATAGTAATATCATTATCAAGATTAAAATTATGAAAAAAAGACATGAGAATCTTACTGTCTAACATAGCAAATTGTCTAAAGAGATTTATATTACGAAATAAACCAGGATTAGTAGCACCAATATTCAAGAAAATAGATTCCAGGATTGTAGATTTCCCACTGTTGTTATTCCCCACAAAAAGATTGACTTTTTTAAAATCATTGATCATTAGTTCAGAAATCCCTCTGAAATTGCTTATATATAATTCCTTAATCATTATTCCTCCAAAATATTACAATTATACTTCACTAAATACAGAAATTGCAGTCTGTTGAATTTAGTCAATAAATTTCGATTGTTACCTGGCATCCCCCTGGAATTAACTGCAATTGTATCGGTACTGAACTATTATATTGAGCCATTCTCATTAACCACCAACTTTAGTTGTTGGGCTGGAGTTTGGACATTTTACTAAATTCAATACTTTTTCAGCTCGTATAATGTTGTTAAGCCAAACA
>JAVCCT010000077.1 GCA_030765325.1 Candidatus Stygibacter frigidus
AGAAATTTTATACCATAATCAACATTGCGGGGCTGGCAATAGGTATATGCTGTGCTATCATGATCGGGCTATACGTACAGAATGAGCTTCTTATGATAAGTATAACGAAGATTATGAGCGCATTTACCGATTGGAATCACATTTCACGATTCAGGAATCGGAAGATATGTTTGCAGTAACGGCATTGCCACTTGCCCCAGCAATCAAGCTCGAATTTCCCGAAGATGTGGAGCAATATTGTCGTTATCGTAATATGGACAACAATCTTTTTCAGATTGATGACAAGAAGTATTTTGAAGACAATGTATGGTGGGCCGATTCCACGGTATTTGAGATATTCTCCTATGAATTTTTGAGAGGTGAACCATCAGAAACGCTTGATGACCCCAATGAAATCGTGCTTACTGAAAGCTTTGCCAGTCGCATTTTTGGAGAACAAGATCCTCTGGGACAATTTCTGGAGACAGGTAACGGTTTTGTGTTTACAGTTACGGGCGTGATCAAGGATCTGCCGCAAAACAGTCATTTGAAATTTGAAGCTCTTGCTTCCATGGTAACACTGGCACAATTTTATGGAGCAGAAGTATTTCACAGTCTGGATCCCAATCTTTTCTGGAATGTGGGATATTACTCATTTGTAAAGCTAACAGAGGGAGGCTCAATCGACAATATAATGCGTGGTTTTCCTGCCTTTAATGAAAAATATATCAAAGCGTTAGGAGAAACCCTCAATGCCAAATTCCAGTTAATGGCGCAGCGACTGGATAAGGTACATTTGAATTCCAAACTGAAATATGAGCTACCTACCGGTAATATAGGGTATGTTTATATCTTTGGTCTTGTAGCACTTTTTCTATTATTGATAGGCTGCATAAACTATATGAATATGGCAACAGCTCAATCCGCAGGACGCGCAACAGAAGTAGGAATCCGCAAAGTAGCAGGAGCACAGAGAGGTTCATTGCAACTGCAATTTCTGCTGGAATCAGTGGTAATCAGCATACTGGCATATATATTAGCAGTATTGGCAGTGGAATTGCTCTTGCCGACATTTAATGAGCTTGCGGGAAGAGAGCTCAGCTTAAACATTGGTGAAAACCTTAATTATTATGGGTTATTTCTGCTGGTGAGGGTAGTGGTGGGATTAATATCAGGCAGTTATCCGGCATTTTACCTGTCATCATTTGTACCCGTGGAAGTACTTAAAGGAAAATTGAGCAAGGGAAGTACAACCTTACGTAAGCTTTTGGTGGTAGTGCAATTTTCCATATCTATCATCATGATAATCTGCACTCTGGGAGTGATAAGTCAGCTTAAATACATGCAGAATACAGATCTGGGATTTGATAAAGATGGTTTAGTGGTAATGACAATTAGAGACACAACGGGAGCCAGAAATCTGGCAGCCTTTAGAGATGAACTTTTGACGAATCCAAAGATATTAAAAGCAGGCACATCATCAAGCATACCCGGCAGTGGATATGGCATCATCGTGCAGCGTTTTGAAACAGATGAAGGTGAGATGAGTGAGAAAGCGATCAACTTTGTGGTGGTTGATAAGGACTATCTGGATGTGATGGATATGAAGATATTATTGGGTAGAGAATTTGATCCTGAACTGGCAACAGATCTGGAAGAATCGTGCCTGATAAATCAAAGCTGTGCAGAAAATCTGGGGTGGGGTGAAAATGCCATTGGCAAGAAACTTGATTTCGGAGCTGCACCAGACGGAACCGCAACCAGAAATACCCGCGTAATTGGAGTAGTGAAAGATTTTCATTATTCATCATTGCACAATTTGATTGATCCACTCATAATTATACTTTCTGATGAGCCATTACAGACAATAACCTTACGGATAGATCAAAGAGATCTGGAATCAAGCTTGAGATTTATGGAAGAGAAATGGAACAAATTTTGCCCGACATTTCCCTTTAGCTACGAATTTATGGATGACAACCTGAGAGCACAATATGAAGCAGAAGAAAAGACCAGCCGTATATTTAGTTATTTTACAATAATCTGCATGTTCATTGCCTGTCTGGGGCTTTTGGGCTTAACAGCTTATGCCACAGAGCAAAGGATCAGAGAAATCAGCATCCGTAAAGTACTGGGTGCCACCGATAAATCAATAGTTTATCTGCTAACGAGCAATTTTGCTATTCTGGTGATAATTGCCAATGTAATAGCCTGGCCCATTGCCTGGCTGGGCATGAAAAAGTGGATGGAGAATTTTGCTTATAGCACAAAACTATCACTATTTTTATATGTGGCAGCAGGATTGATAGCGTTAATAATTGCAATATTGACAATAAGCATCAGAGCAATACGTGCCGCAAGAACAAATCCGGCAGATGCATTAAAATACGAATAAGGTATAATATCATGATAATGAATTATCTTAAAACAGCTTTCCGAAATATAACTCGACAGAAATTTTATTCACTTCTGAACGTAATGGGACTGGCGATCAGTATCACCTGCTGCATTATGATCAGTCTTTATATCCAGGAAGAAGTGTCATACGATAAATTCCATAAAGATGGAGACCGCATCTACAGGCTTTGCAACCGTAATACAATTGGTGGTAAAATCGACAAATACTGTAATGCACCTCGTCCGATATCTCTCAAAATGCGTGAAATATATCCAGAGATAGAAGCAACCACACGAGCTTATGGGATCAATGGTTTATATACGCATTCCGCCAAACTTACTTATGAGCAAAACGTATTTGCTTCAGAAAAAATATTTGCTGTGGATTCTACATTTTTTGATGTATTTGATGCGGAATTTATCGCCGGAACACCAGAGGAAGCATTAACTGGAGAAGTAGGAATAACGATTGCTGAAAGCCTGGCAAAGAGATTATTTGGTGATACAGAAGCTTTAGGTAATACTCTTTTGATCGATGACCAGTTTCCCATAACCGTAAAGGGCGTATTTCGTGATCTGCCGGGTCGCAGTCATTTTGAATATGACGCACTGCTTCCGTGGCGAGTAGCCTATAGAGGGGGAGAAGAAACTGCCTGGTATGGCTGGCAGGTATATCAATATCTTAAATTATATGAAGGCACAGACGCTAAGGCATTGGAAGCAAAATTTCCCCAGTTCTTTCAGGACTATATGAAAGAGACATTTGATAGATTAGACGGGATTTCAGAATTATCTCTGCAGCCGATAGGCGATATACATTTGAAATCAAACTTAGTGTGGGAAATGGCACCCAATGGCAATATCAACAATGTTTACATTCTAGCCCTGGTGGGATTTTTCCTACTGGCAATAGCCTGCATAAATTATGTAAATCTGGCAACTGCAAGATCACTAAGACGAGCTAAAGAAGTAGGCCTTCGCAAGGTATTTGGTTCTCCGCGAAGTTCAATAGTCTGGCAATTTATTTTGGAATCTATCATGATAGCATCATTATCATCGGTTTTGGCACTTGTGATGGCAGAATTTTTGATGCCAGTATTTAATAATATCACATCCCTGAATGTGAGCTTTAATCTGACAACCAATCTTGATATATTTATTGGAACTATCTGCGTTGGGATAATTGTGGGATTTTTATCGGGCATGTATCCCGCCTTTATAATGTCACACTTTGACCCGATAAAAGCTATCAAATCAAAAGTTAATGGAGTGGGTGGCATGCTGGTGCGCAAGATACTTATCGTATTACAATTCAGCATATCGATCACTTTGATAATAGTGACGATGATAGTAGTACAGCAGATGAAATTTGCCCGTAATATAGATTTGGGATTTAATAAGGAAAACGTGCTTGTGATGACAGTAAGAGATACTTTGATAGAAAGAAATCTGGTACAGATCAAACAGGAGCTTAATAATCATCCAGATATTATTTCTTCAGCATATTCTTATAATATGCCAGGCACAACATTTAACAGATTTCCTGCCAGGGTGGAAAATAATGAAGGCACCTTTGACCGCATAAGCTGCCAATTTATGCAGATTGACTATGATTTTGTGGATATGATGAATATGACAATCACTGATGGCAGAAACTTTGATAGAGAACTTGATGACAATTGGCTGGGATCAGTATTGGTAAATGAAGCAGCGGTTGAGCGGTTTGGCTGGGATAAGCCAGTTGGAAAAAGAGTGTTCGGATTTACAGATTCAACCGGAGTAGATAATTACATCGATGTAGTAGGTGTAGTAAAAGATTTCCATCCGAACTCAGTACGACAGGAGATAAGTCCCATCATCATCTATCTCATAAATGATGAAATGGTAGCGAGGTATCGGGAAAACCTTAGATTATTTGTGCATTTGAGTGGTAACGATGTGATGGGAACCGTGAATGCAATCAGGGGAATAATCAGGGAATATAGTCCTGATGATGCATTTCAATATGTGTTTCTGGATGAACACCTGAGCAATATGTATGAATCTGAAGAGAAACTTATCCAATTATTCAGTTATTTTACGGGTATGATAATTTTTATAGCATGTTTGGGATTGTTTGGACTGGCATCATATTCAGCGGAAAAAAGAAAGAAAGAAATTGGCATCCGCAAAGTGCTGGGTGCATCAATAGGTCAGATTGTGCTTTTATTATCAACAGAGTTTTCACGCTGGATATTATTAGCAAACATCATAGCCTGGCCCTTTGCGTGGTATTTCATGAGCAAATGGCTGCAAAATTTTGCCTACCGCATAGATATAAGCATTTTATATTTTATCCTGGCAGGTATGATGGCTCTTCTTATCGCATTGATCACGGTGGGCTGTCAGGCATTTAGAGCAGGAGTGAGAAATCCTGTGACATCAATCAGATATGAGTAAATGAAGGAGATATTATGATACTCAATATAATCAAGACAGCGCTCAGGCATTTATATAAGAGAAAAGTGTTTTCTTTGATCAATATACTGGGTCTGGCTATTGGAATGAGTTGTTGTATATTCATATTGCTCTGGGTGAGTGATGAGCTTAGTTATGACAGATTTCATCATAATTATGATAATATTTACCGCGTGGCAGAAAATCATAAGCAGGGGGATGAACTTTTTCCAGTAGGGGTTACTCCTGCTCCATTGGGACCTGCAATGGTAGAAAATTTTCCTGAGATAACTAACAGTGTTCGCATTCAATATGATGTAAGCGGATTGATAAAATACGATGATAAAATGTTCAGTGAAACAAAAATTATTCTTGTAGATCCTTCTTTTTTTGAGGTATTCAATTTTCCGTTGATGAAAGGTGATAAAAGCCAGGTGTTGGCAGAGAATAACTCATTTGTAATCTCAGAATCAATTGCCAGAAAGTATTTTGGAGATGAAGACCCCATTGGCAAAGTGTTAAATTTCAATAATGCAATTGATCAAACGGTAACTGGTGTAATAGCTGACCCTCCAGCCAATACTCATCTTCAATTTGATATAATAGCTCCCTTTAAAATTCTGGAACAGTTTGGTGTAGATCTTGAAACCAGTTGGAGCAGTAATTCATATATTACTTATGTGGAAGTGGCAGATAAGGTATCATTAAAGGAATTAAATGCCAAGATCGAGAATTTTCTTTCAGAACGTGATCCTGGATATTATGTGAAACTGCATTTACAGCCACTTAAAGATATGCATTTAAAATCTAATTACACTGCGGATTGGAGTGGGCATGGCAGTGAATTGTACGTAAAGATATTTTCATTAATTGCAATATTTATCCTGGTGATCGCCTGCATAAATTTTATGAATTTATCTACCGCCCAGTCACCATTGAGAGCACGCGAGATTGGCATTAGAAAAGTAGCAGGTGCAAATCGGAGTCTGCTTATCTGGCAGTTTTTGGGTGAATCTATGCTGATAGCGTTCCTGGCGCTGTGTATTGGTATTGTTATCGTAGAAATTCTACTGCCTTATTACAATACTTTTACCGGCAAGGAAATGAGCCTTGATCTTGCGGGTAACTGGAGATTATTAACCGGTATAATACTAATTGCTTTGATTGCAGGAGTAGTTGCAGGCAGTTATCCAGCTCTAATACTTTCAGGATTTAAGCCTGTGCAGGTACTAAAGGGTGGAGTGAGCAGGAGTAAAGGTGGATCGCTATTCAGGAAGATATTGGTGATTTTTCAATTCACGCTTTCCATAGCTTTGATTTCAAGCACCATGATAATATTCAAGCAGATAAATCTGATACGTAATATTGACCTGGGTTATAATAAAGATCAGATCATTGAAATAAATCAGAATAGTAGTTTGAGACCCCAGTTTGAGTTATTTAAAGCAGAATTATTAAGCAATCCGAGGATAAAATCACTTACTACAGCCAGTGGACGACCTACGGATATTTATAACTCAGGTTATGGATTAAGATGGGAAGGTATGCCGGATTCCGAAGAAAGAAGACATCTGGTGCATACTCTTAATGTGGGTCCGGGATTTTTTGAGACTTTTGATATCAAGATCAAAGAGGGTAGAGCTTTTTCCAGCGAAATTGCATCTGATACTTTGAATTATATCTGTAATAGTGAAGTGCTTAAGATAATGGGAAAAGATACACCGCTGGGAATCGGGATGTCATATTATCGAGAGGAAGAAGGTGAATTAATCGGAGTAGTAGAAGATTTTCATTTTAAATCTTTGCACAGTAAAATAGAACCTTTAATAATCTCATTTGCAGATAAAAATGTACATGATCAGATATTCATCAGGCTGCAGAAAGGTGATATGGAAGCAGCTTTATCTGAAATAAAAACTTTATGGGAAAAATACAGTGATAATTATCCTTTTGAATACAAGTTCATAGATGAATATTATGAATGGTTATACAAAGCGGAATTCCAAATGAGCAAATTATTTAATTTGTTTGCTATCCTGGCAATTTTGATTTCCTGTCTGGGGCTCTTTGGGTTGGTTTCATATACAACAACCTGCCGGATCAGGGAGATAGGTATCAGAAAGGTATTGGGAGCAAGCGTAAGGAATATTCTGGTGCTTTTATCCAGCAGATTCCTGATATTAGTAATATTCTCAAATCTGCTGGCAGGAGTGCTTTCCTGGTATTATATGACAAAGTGGTTAGATAGTTTCGCCTATAAAATAGATGTCGGGATATTGAATTTTATCTATGCTGGTCTAATTGCTCTGATGGTTGCTCTGATCACATTGAGCTGGCACACGCTAAAAGCAGCATACGCTAATCCGATCAAATCCTTGATGTACGAGTAGGCAGACATGTTAAAAAATTATTCTGGCAGAACTGGAAAATATTTCAATGGTGAAGATGCGGTTGGTAAATCGCTGAAAGTCAATAATGGTTATGATGTAACCGTTAGCGACATAATCAGCGATCTCCCCCGACAATCGCATCTTCGCTTAGATTTTCTTGTCCATTTGCTACACTGGAGAATCAGGGCTGGTATAGATATTTGGAATCCTTTCCTGTTGATATTTTACGTAATAAATAGGAGTGAATTATGTTCAAGAATTATGTAAAAATTGCGATACGGAATATCCTGAGAAATAAATTGTATTCACTTATCAATATATTGGGACTTACTATTGGGATAACTGCCTGTTTACTTATTATGTTATTTATCAATTATGAGTTTTCTTATGAAAATATGTTTGCTAAAACAGACAGGATATATCGCGTTCTTACCATTGATGCAGCACTGGGAACAAATAAACAGAGAGTGGGTATCACAATGCCTCCTTTGGGAACCGTTCTGGCTGATAATTTCCCTGAGATCGAAGCTGCTACGCGAGTATCCGGTGGACGCAGAACGTTGATGCAAATTGGAGACGAACAAGGGATTTATGCTGAAAGTATGAGAGCAGCAGATGCCAATTTCTTTTCCATTTTCGATTTTAAATTATTAAAAGGGGATATTCAGACCGCACTTTCC
>JAVCCT010000087.1 GCA_030765325.1 Candidatus Stygibacter frigidus
ATATTATCGGATATCTGATGTAATGAAAGAGCTATTCGATGTGGTTGAACGAAAGTGGATTTATAAATACGGAGGGCGACATCAAAGCCGTCAGCAGATGGTAATCAAATTTGAATAAAAAAAAGCTGGGGTACCCTAGTAATATTTTAGAAAAGTTGACAGTTTTTTTTAGAAATTGTATAAGCAAAAAAAGTCAATGAGGGTAAAAGATGGCAGATTATCTGAGGATTTTGCAGAGCAGCGTGAATTATATGGAGCAGAGACTGTTGCAGGAGATCGAGCTGGAAGACATCGCTGAACGGGTGGGTCTTTCTCTATTTCATTTTATGCGGGTATTTGCTGGATTTACTGGTTATACACTGAAGGGCTATATCCGCCAGAGACGGCTATCAGAAGCAGCCCGGGAATTACTGGAAGGTGATGCATACATCTATGATCTGGCAGAAAAATATGGCTTTACTTCAGTGGAAGCATTTATCCGGGCCTTTAAAAAGCAATTTAAACTTACCCCTCAGGAATATCGGAAGCAAAATCAATTGATTTATTATATACCAAAAATGAGAGTGCAGATCTGCCTCCCTGATCAAGGAGGATATATGGTGAAATACCAGATTAAAGAAATGCCCCCGTTAACCGTAATAGGCAGGAAACAAAAAGTGAGAAGCAGTGAGACTTCTGAAACTATCGACCGGATGATCGCAGAATTCCGGGAATTAAACCAAAAGAATAATTATAGCAATGACGAAACTATCGTGGGAATATGTTTTCATGATCCCAGATTTTTTGACCAGCAGCCAGCGCCGGAAGATGAATGGTGGTATATGGTTGGTTACCTGGCAAAGAATGAAGATATTGTTCCTGAAGGCTTGGAGAAATATCAAGTATCAGCCCAGAGGTATGCAGTATTCACTCATTCGGGGAATCTGAGCAATCTGGGAAAGACCTACCGTTATATCTGTCTGGACTGGATCAGCAGCGTGGATCATGAATTTGCTCCGGCAGATGAGCTGAATTTCTTTGATAACCGGTATGATGCAGAGCAGGCTGATAAATCGGAATATGAGCTTTTTATTCCTATCTTGAAGTAGATCAATCGTCCCCGATTAATCATTTTTTAAAATCACTTAATCGGGGATGATTATGCTACTTTATTTTTTTTATTGCCTAAAAACGCTATAGTTTTTTATTCGAGATTAATTATGGTGGATAATGAAGAGACATATAATATTTTTGATCCTGCTGGTTAGTTCCATTTTTATATATGGAGCTGGAACAGGTTTGGCACTATCGGGCGGTGGAGCTCGTGGATTTGCTCATATCGGCGTTTTGAAGGTTCTTGATGAAGAAGGTATCAAGATAGATCAGATAGCTGGAACAAGCACTGGAGCACTGATTGCCAGCCTTTATGCCTGTGGTTATAGTGGCGTAGAAATAGAAGAAATGGTGCTGAAAATTGACTGGATGGCACTTATCAATGATCAGGTTGAGCGTAAGAATAAACCGATAAATTTCAAACACTGGCAGGATGAAAGCAACCTATCACTTCGGCTGCAAAATCTTACTCCAGTCCTTCCAGAAGGTGTAACTCCTGGTAATGGTATTATCAATGAATTATTCAATCTGACCTGGGGATCATACGCAACCAAGGATTTTGATAAACTCAGTATTCCTCTGCGCATTCCAGCTACAGATGCAGAGAATGGAGTAACAAAAGTATTTGACCATGGGAATCTTCATGAAGTGATATTTGCTTCATTCTGTTTTCCGACCCTGCTTCAACCCTTCAAATTAGATGAATCGCTCTATATTGATGGCGGGATATTGATGAACCTGCCAACAGTGCCTCTCAGAGAAATGGGTTCTGATATTGTGATAGGTATAAAAACAAATTCAGCTTTAAAGGAACCTGATGAAATTCAGGGAATACTTGATGTACTTGAGCAAACCGCCAGTGTGGCAATGCAATCTAATATCAAATCCAGTCTGGAAGATTGTGATATAATCATCGAGCCAGACCTTTCAGAATTTGGAATGCTAAGATTTGATGCGATAAAAGAGATCATTGATGCAGGAGAAAAAGCTGCTCGTGCTGGTCTTCCCCAGCTGAAAAGTCTTGCCAGACATCAAGATATAAGAGAAAAGAAAATTGAGATTAACAAAAGAGTTGCCTTCAAGAGGATCAAGATTGAGGGAAATAAATATCTTAAGAGAGCTGAGATACTAACCTATCTGGGACTTAAAACCAGGCATAGTTACAGCAAAGCCCAGATCAGCACTGCCTTTCGCCAAGCATATAACACAGACCTGTTCCAGATGATTTATCCCGTAATCCGACGAGAAGATGATGATGATTATCTAATCGTGAAGATAGAGGAAAGGCATCGTTCTTACGTGAAAATGAACCTGTCATACAATATTACTGATAATATCTCTATGCGTCTTATATCTGATCACAAAAACAGTATCCAACCTAATTCAAGACTTATCGGATGTTTAGAGATCGGAAAGAATAATAAATTCTGTCTTGATTTTATCAAAAATTTTGGTAATGATTTTGGCTTATATTACCATCTTTTCCCCTATATAAGTGAAATACCGATCTATACTTATGATAGTGACTTTACTAAGCTGAATAGCGTTGAAACGGTAGAAACTGGTTTTACAGATGGATTAGGACTATTCTTTCATAAATCGCTGATTTTGGAATTTTATAATTTTTACTACAGTAAAAAAATCTATCGGGATATTGGATCAAATGAACTTAATGAACCTTACTTTCGATCCTGGGGTGCAGGTGCCAAGGTGTATTTTGAAACCCTTGATGATCTAGTTTTTGGAATGAAGGGAATGAAACTGATCAGTAAATACACCATAGCAAAAAGTGATGATGATGAAAATGAAAGATATCAAAAGAGTTTATTCAAATTTGAGATGCTGCATCCTTTGACCAATCATCTATCTTTCCGCTATAAATTTGAATATGGTTCTTATTTCAATAAAGCTATCCCCTATGACCCTTTTTATATTGGAGGTATGGATAGTTTTCTTGGATTGCATGAATATGATAGAAGCTCATCAGTGTACAAAATTAACAGCGCTTCTTTACGATTGAATCCCTATAAAAAGCTCTATGTGGAAGTAATGCTTAATAACCTGAATCTGGGTTATGTGGATAACTGGGAATTTAATGACCAGCTTGACTGGGCGGGTGGACTGATAATTGGGTATAAATTCCCTCTGATACCTGTGAGTGTGGCAATTGCATTCAATGAGAATGATGAAGCCTGTGGATATATAAATATCGGCTACGAGATGGATGTGTTTGAATTTTCACGGAAATAAGATTGCTGATCGACCCCTTAATTGATGGCACTTTAATCAAGCGATGATATGGGCAGACACATGGGTCTGCCCCTACCAGAATATCTATCAAATATTTATAAAGATTCAGAAATCACCTTCAGGAAACGCAGTTAACGTACTGAAATCAGATCTGAAACTTTTAACTCAAATAATTCCATCTGCTCATTAGTGATAATCAGAGTTTCTTCATCATCCCAGCAGATAGCTTCGCATTGTTTACCCTTGATGGGCAGCCATTTGATGGAGCCATCAAACCAGTTACCTACTTCACCTTCAAACACCCAAACTCCATTATATGTAAGCACCGCCAATTTTGATCCATCATCATTACATTCTGCTGCGGTAACCATTCCCTTGATATCAAAAGTGCTCATGAGAGTAGCAGCATTATCGCGTTCAGAATACATCGTGTTTATCGTATATAAATTAGTGAGAGTATCGCTGCGGTGTTTTGTGAGCAAAAAAAGTCTCCCTTCTGCCCAGAATAGCGCTTCGCTATCATAATTGCTATCATCCTGAGGTGCTGGAAATTCCTTCTGTTCAGGAAAATAGAAATTGATTTTCTGCAAATATCTGGTAGTGGCTGTTGCCAAGGGATGCGGATCTTTAAATTTATAGATGCACAAATCACGCCTGACACTCATATTATTTCCGCAAGCTCCGATATAGAGATTACCCTCATTATCTGTGGTCATTGATTCCCAGTCGATATTGACAGCATCACCGATATAAACTCCCCCCTGATCTTCGTTGTACCACTCAGCTCGATACATCTCACCATTGTGGTTAAATGGGAATATCCGATTCTTGTCACCGGAATCATTCAAGGTCCAATACACATCATCCCACTGCCGGCTTTTCGTGATAGCAGATGATTCATTGATCTCTGCAAAATTGAAATTGGCATAAGCCACAAGCGTAAGCGTATCTGCTGCTGGTAATTCCACGGTAATTACATCATTTGCATAAAGTGCTGATATACAAATTATCATCAGAATAATTATTACTGATCTATTCATAGATTCCCTCCTGAATTTCTTAGGATTAAATAATCTGGAAGCTAACTTTCTGGCAATAAAAAAAAAGCCGCTGCAAGCAACGGCTGAAATTATGGTGGGCGTTGAGGGACTTGAACCCCCGACATCCTGCTTGTAAGGCAGGCGCTCTCCCAACTGAGCTAAACGCCCTTTATGAGGCAGATATGGTGGGCGTTGAGGGACTTGAACCCCCGGCATCTTGCTTGTAAGGCAAGCGCTCTCCCAACTGAGCTAAACGCCCAAATCTGATAAATAACCACTTATGAAAAA
>JAVCCT010000375.1 GCA_030765325.1 Candidatus Stygibacter frigidus
CCTTAGTCATGGAATCATAATAATTTTTTAACTCTTCCCTGTCTATTAATAATGAGCCGTTATCTGAATGCTTTTTTATCCTTCCATATTGAATCAGGTATGAAATATTTGATGCTGTCACATCTCGCTTTATATAATCAGTAGCCCATCTACTCGCCTCTTTTAAATTAAGCATTCTCGCTTCTTCATTAAATATCTCTAATTGCATATCTTTTCTATCCTCTTTAAACAACTTCATTTAAAATTTCCTTTACTTTTGCACTTTAATTAATCACAATAACAGTATATCCTGTCAAGCAAATCTTGTGCTTGTGTATTTATACATAATAATACTTCAGCAGGATACGTTCAGCAATTGCTGCCAGTTTGAAGTATAGTTAGGTGAAAGCAATTCTCTTTTCATCTGCCAGCCTTTATTTATTCCTGCGGCGGCATAGGCAAGCGTCCCGGGTCCCCACACGGCATTTAATGCATCCACACAGTCCATCACTACTTTGCGGTGATCATCTATATACACGGGCTCAAAGAAATCCAGCGGTGCCATCTTCTCGGCAATAATATCGCTGATCATCACCCCAACCTTTTTGTATTTATAGCCGGAGCGGTAAATAGAGCGCAATAGAGTGCTGGCTGCCTGAATGAAATCCGGCGTATAGGCAGAAGGTGTGATCAGCTTGCTGGAAGCATAATTGGCATATTGCGGCTCATCCCGGAAGCGGTTAGTGGTGAGATATACCATGATATTACTGGCAAGCGAGCGCTGATGACGCAATTTGAGCGTGGCTACATGACAATAATCTGCAGTTGCTTCCAGCAATTCACTTAATTTCTCTACCGGATGCCCAAATGAGCGTGAAGAGATGATCTGCTTTTTAGGCATAATATCCAGCTCCATATCAAGGCAGGAAATGCCATTTAATTCTTTCACTGTCCTTAGACCTACAATGGTCATCTGCTGCTGGATCCATTTTTGATCAACTTTGCTCAAATCCCAGGCGTTCATGATCCCATGTTCATTAAGCCTGACAGCATAACGATAACCCACACCCCAGATGTCACCTACTTCCACCCATTTCAGGATATCTTCAAACCGCGGATGATCAGTGATATCAAACACTCCCCCATAGCCCGGAAATTTCTTTGCCACCCGATTTGCTATTTTGGCAAGCGTCTTGGTGGGAGCTATACCCACTGATACAGGCATCCCCAGCCACTGCTGGATCTGCTGACGGATTTGCCTGCCATAATCCAGCATATTATCTATCTTCAAATCTTCCAGACTCAAAAACGCTTCATCTATGGAATATACTTCCAGTTCCGGCGTGTAATCTGAGAGTATTTTCATCACCCGCGCTGACATATCGCCATAAAGAGCATAATTAGAAGAAAGCAGATGCACATCATAGCGGTCTATCAAATGCTTGATCTTAAATGCCGGTGCACCCCGCTTCACGCCCAATGCTTTCAATTCCGGTGATAATGCCACAATGCAGCCATCATTATTTGAAAGCACCCCGACTGGTTTACCCCAGAGATTAGGCTGAAATGCCCGTTCACAGGACACATAAAACTGATTGCAATCCACCAGCGCATAGCTTTTTCGGTTCACTATTCTATCTCCCTTGCATTAACTTCATAGTTAATATTTCAAATTGCCTAATTAACTGTCAAGCTAATTTACTTAATACTTTCAATAATCTTTACTATATAGCATAAAAACTTTTTATTCATGATTAACGTTACATTATATCAATAATATAATAGTAATATTTTTCAGAGAATAGATTAAAATTGATACACTTGTAACCCACATGGAGGGTACAGGAGGTATAATTTGGGCAGATAAAGCAGTTATTTCATTATATTTCAGATAGTTATGGTAAAAAAAGATTTAATGGTGTAAAAATAGGAAAATGTAACATCTGGACTATTTTACACCATGAGCAAAATTGAAAAGCCAGGAAATAAACAGATGTATTATGACATGATAAATAGCCGAGTAATTGATAGTAGAAAGATAAATTACTAAATATAGTCTTTGTGCTAATTTTGAAATCTGCCATTTATTTTGGATGCGAGCCTTAAGTATAATTCTGATTGGCTACTTTGTAATTTTTACGGCTTAATAATCTCATTATTATGGATATAAATCAAATATATTTAATTATTGACGCCATCGCAAAAATGAATCCTTTGATTTTCTAGCATTGTTTTGCTATTATCTCTGAGTTTACTGTAAAAACCCAACTTTAGAAATTTTAGAGGTAAAGGTAGATGTGATTTTAGTTATTTACTAATTTGATTTTTTAACAATATTGAAAGTATATTCTTGATTTACTGACTACTATATGAAAGGAATAATTCCATTTTTTTAAAATATGAGCAAAAAGAGCTAATAATTTGCGATTATCATCTTTTTTCATATTACTGCGGTAAATTCTACCAAAATTAATCGCTATGGCAGTAGCAAAAGTAAATAAGGATGATTTGAAAGCTCCTCGAACTTTCAGTTTATGACCATTCAGTCGATGAGTGAACTCTTTCATAGTCGCTTCCACATTTGCTCTTAGTTTTCTACGCTCAAGTGGAAGTTTTAAAATATTATGATGGCGTAACTTGCGGTACAATTCTTCTTCACTGAAATTGTATTTACCTAAATTCTTAGGAGATGCTACGTTGCATTTTTTAAATAAAGGACATTTTTTGCATATTTCATAATTAAATGTTGCCCGATAACGTTTCCTAACTATACCCGCTACAACAGATTGCCCATGAGGACAAGTAACTATGATTTCATTCTTATCATTAATTTCAATATACATTTCCACATTAGCCTTTATACCTCTTACCGCTGTTTGAACCGGCATTATACCCATTTCTCTCATTAAATTGTCATTGTCTGTACTACCATAACCACCATCAAAATGCAATTCAACAATATCATATAACATTTTTTTTATCTCAGGCAGACGTTCATTAAGGATAACGCTATCATCAACATTATTAGGTGAATTCCCGATATCAACAATAAGATTTACATCGTTATCAGGATGAGATGTTTCCGTTACA
>JAVCCT010000296.1 GCA_030765325.1 Candidatus Stygibacter frigidus
AATGCTATAATTGAACTTAGAATTAGGGCTGAATCTGGTTTCACAAGCAAGATCATAATTTTCCAGTTTACTATCATAGCGGGAATCAGATTCGTTTCTGTGTTCAAGGTAGAATTCCCAACTTATCTGTCGAGAATATTTCCAGCGAAGATAAGCTTCATCATTTCCAATATCCACTTTTTCGGCATTTTGATAACGATTGTCCAGCCTGTTTTCTGCACTTTTCATTAACCTGAGACTTAGCTTATTTTTGATAAGATCATACCACCAGCGTCCTTTGAGGATCTGAGTACCGTAAATAGTAGTATCATCCTGGCGTAATTCGGAGCTTTGCAGCAGATAAAGTTCCTTAATGTGGTCAGTAGTTGACTGTTCATTAATAGCCGTTTCCAGCTCCAGTCTCATTTTCTGCCAGAAATCAGCCAGGGGATCAGCAGGTTTGATATTGATCAAACCTGAAGAAGTGATTTCAATTGATTTACTGGGATTATCATAATCTATGGAAACCACCTGCCAGTCATAATCTCCGTTTTCGTCCTCTTCCCCATCTTCATTATAATTTCCTTCCTCAAAGCCAATATACACAAGCTCTCTTACTTTGGGATAAAAATCAAGGTTTCTTAGCCGGTATTTGGCACCCAGATTTATCATACTCCCTAAACTACCATTATAACTAAATTCTCCCATATCATAACTAACGCTGGTGCTATCTTTCACATTGCGATGAGCAAGGCTTATTTCAACCTGCTGACCAGAAGTTCTGTATTTGCTCTTTAGCCCAGCTGTTCTGCTGATCTTTTTCAGGTTTGCCAGGGCACTATCAGTGATAACTTCCTGCCAATATATTCGGCTGCTGCCATTGGCAGTTTTATATTCCAGAAATCCCAGATCAGTTGCTTTTGAGTATTTTACCCCGACAATTTCTTTTTCTTCTCTTTTGAGTTCATACCCAGTTTTGAATCTACTGATATTATAAGCCAATTTTAGACTATGGCTATAGTAATCATCATTTCTGTCCGGCAGTTCATTTTTCCAGGTTAGAAAGCGATATTTAGCATCGGGCAGCAGCCAGTACTGCTTAAGGTTACCGCTGGCAGCCAGATATCTTTGAGTATAATCGTCTCCGGCGGTGATCTTGCGCAATTCTATACCGGGCACAAATATCCCGCCAATATCTACTCCACTATAAATACTAATTTCCTGTTTACCTAGTGTATCCGGCAAAGCATTGGTTTCATATAGATATGCAGCCGATGATAAGGGGACAAAAGTGAATAAATCTGCAGTATTTCCTTTCCATTTGAGCATCATTTGGGGTTTGATAAATCCTGATTCTTTTTTATAGCTGAGGGATGCATTACCCGCCCAGCCCAGGTTATCTTCATCATCTATATCAGACATGGTATTGCGGTCATCACTACTCAGCAGTGTTTCTGCCTTAAGTTCCATATCACCAAAATTCCATCTGCTCCAGAGCGTGTAATTACCCTGAGCTTTGGGAGCCTGCAATTTTACACCTGGAGAATAATTACCATTGCCGATGCCGACATAGTAATAATATCCACTCTCAGAAATCAGATAATCACCCTCAGCATCATAATGAAAACTAAGGTTATAGGTTCCCGTGCTATCCAGACCCACATATACATAATAGCCGTCCGGGTTTAAGATATATTCACCTAAACCCATATCCTGCTGATAAATACCTGAGCCATACGCCTCATTATCACCTGCCTGTTGAAGACTATCCAGATCACTATCATTAAAATCAATTGTCAGGGGATTATCGCTGTCATCGGAACGATAATATATGGCAGAACCTATTACCAGATTATCAGTGATATTCCACTGGCTATCCTGCAAATAAATCTGCTGCCGATAGATTTCATCACTGTACTGATATTTCACATAGATATTATCGCTGGAACTGATGAAGTTATTTTGAGTAAAAGTGAGACTACCCTCCGCATAATCAATCGTGTAATCATCACCTCTCTGCAATTCAAAGCCATTGAGATATACCGTTTCTGAGCCGGCAATAATGAGAGCATCACCGCCATAATTATTACTCAGCCAGTAGGGACCTTGATTACCATCAATCCCTGAAAAATCAATTACAGCATTCTGCGAGCGGGATAAAGCCACCCCACCAGTAATCCTGTCCTGATCACCCCATCTTACTTTTACTCCTTCAAAATAAGGAGTGAAGGCAAGATATTCAGTATTTTGAAAATGATGCTCGAGATCACCAAAACCCAATTCATACTTTTTACCATATATCCTGATAAATATCTGGTCAAGATTGCTGATCTCACGCGAATCACCTTCTGGAGTGATAGGTGATTCACTATCACTTACCTGCGCCTGAATGTTCATATTATCACTCATTTTCCCATTAATCCGCAGAAACAGGCTTTGATCCAGGGCATAATCTTCACCATCAGTAACTGAGATACTAATGGTTTTATTACCTTTTACTACAAGTTCCAGAGGTTTATAACTCTCTTTTGCAGGATAGGAAACAGGGGGAATGGAATCTGAGGAAGTTAATTCAAATTTCTGGAAATTAAGATATTTTGCTTTCAATAATTCAGGGAAGTCAGCATATTCTATCTTTATCATAGCAAAAGCCTGGGTAAATTTAATCGTACCTGACTTATAATCTATAGAATAATCAAGAGAATCCTGCAAGACGGTATCATTTTGAAAAATATTTACGCTACCTTCTATCACAGGAAAGTATTTTAGCTGAACAGAGTCACCAGGCTGCTTAATAATAAAGGTTTCAGATTTTCTGAGAGGAGAGAAGTAATTATATCCGTATATTGCCGTTATCTGGACAATCAGCAGGAACAAAAACCAGCCAGATGTCTTAAGTTTCAATCTCTACCTTTACTAATACCCAAAATAGCTGTCACACAAACATCAATAAGCTGAGTGCCATCACCAGCATTCCGGCGAGTAAACCATAAATAGTAAGATGATGATGCCCATATTTTTCTGCTGCCGGCAATAATTCATCTAAAGAGATAAATACCATAATCCCTGCCACCATGGCAAATGGTATACCAAAGAATCTTTCCAGATTAACAAATGAAGATAATAGAATGAATCCAATAATAGCCCCTAAGGGTTCAGATAATCCTGAGACAAATGACCAGAAAAATGCTTTTTTACGACTGCCGGTTGCATAAAAGAGAGGAACAGAAACTGCTATACCTTCGGGGATATTATGAATGGCTATCGCTACTGCAATAGATATTCCAAGTTTTGGATCACTTAAGGCGGATGTGAAAGTGGCAAAGCCTTCCGGGAAATTATGAATCCCTATTGCTAATGCAGAAACCAGACCCATTCGTTTTAATTCATCATAATTAACGGGTTTATTTAATTCTTCCACTTTGTGCATTTCATGGGGATTTTCAAAGGCAGGTATCAATTTATCTATCAAAGCTATCAGGAGGATACCCATAAAGAAGGAGATCGCTGTGAGCCAGTACCCCGTTTTGTAACCATATATCAATGATAATGAGTCACGGGCTTTTGCGAAAATCTCGATCATGGAAACATAGATCATAACTCCGGCAGAAAAGCCTAATGAAAGCGATAAGAATTTGGTATCAGTCCTTTTAGCAAAAAATGCTATGGCACTGCCAATTCCGGTAGAAAGACCGGCAAAAACAGTCAAACCTAAAGCAAACATCACATTATCATTCATTTATGATTTTAATAAAAATTTACTGACCAGTCTATAAGCTTTTTTGTGATGTAATTAAATTTTGCAGAAAAGAATCTGCCACCTTGTATCCAGGGCAAAAATATTCTATCTCCTTCCCATAAATTAAGCTCCATCAATTTATCATCTGGTATCCAGTCAAGCTCACCTTCAGGAGATTCTATCATTTCACCTTCAAATTCAGTCATTGTGAAAACGAATACATACCAGTCATCAATGCCATCGAACATGGGAAAGGTAATAACTCCATGGAGCTTAAGATCAGTTACTGTTAGACCGCTCTCCTCCTGTACTTCTCTGATCGCACATTGCTCAGGGGTCTCTCCGGCTTCAACTTTTCCACCCAAACCATTCCACTTACCTATATGAGTGTCACCTGGTTTTTTGCATCGATACAGCATGAGAGTCTCATTATTCTTTTTCAGGTAACACAGAGTAGCCAGTTTCATTCCGAATCAGACTCCAGGGGGATCAATATCCATAAAATAATATAAACCGGGATCCCTACTCCGCCAGCCAATACTATCACTATCAGTAAAAGACGAATAATACTGACATCCCAATCGAGATACTTTGCTATTCCACCACACACTCCTGCGAGCATCTTTTCACTTTTACTACGTCTAAGATTGCTGAATATACTTTGATTTTGGGTTTCAGTCCCAAAATCAAGCTCAGGTAATACCATCCAGAGAATGAAATATAATACTATACCCATTCCACCAGCTAAAATACTTAATAAAAAAACTGCCCGAATAATATCAGAATGTACTCCAGTGGATTCACCTAATCCACCGCACACACCGGCTATCTTTCGATCATTTGCAGAAAGATGTAATTTTTTCATAGCTCGCTCCTTAACTGTTTCTTACAGTTTAAACTCATATTTATCATTTTTTTGTCAACAAAAATGGGGCAGGTAGAAACCTGCCCCATGATTCTTTACTTAAAGCAAAATTTAATCATTGATCTTAATCGGGGTTATCATAGCAGCTTTTTCGCCTTTATACAACTGATAATAATCCCACCAGGTAAGAAGAGTTTCCATTTCATTAGGAAGCCCCAGCTTTGATCTGGTGGACATCAGTCCATTTGCTTCCACGGCTATAGTAAATCCCTTTTCTCTATTTGAATAATTTACAATATCGACGTCGCTGGTGATATTTGCCAGTTTCTTCACTTCAACCACAGCATCATCAAAACCACCGATTTTATCAACCAGACCGCGTTCGAGAGCCTGTTTTCCAGTCCAGACACGTCCCATTGCCACCCTGTTCACATCTTCCTTACTCATACTTCTTCCCTGGGCAACTTTGAGGACAAAATCATTGTAGGTTTTATCAATATAATTTTTCACAAGGTCAATTTCCTCCTGACGAGGAGCACGAGATGTATTACCAAAATCAGCATTCTTACCTTTCTTTACAGTTGACCAGTTGATATATATCTTGTGATATAAGCGTTCAAAGCTGGGCCACATGCCAATGACTCCTATTGATCCGGTAATAGTACCAGATTCAGCTAAGATCATATCCGCATTTGAAGAGATAAAATATCCACCAGATGCGGCTACTCCTGCCATAGAGGCAACTACGGGTTTCTTATTCTCACCAGTTTTGCATAATTCAATTTCACGATTGATCACATGACTGGCAAAAGCACTTCCACCCCCGCTATCGACTCTGAGGATAATACCTTTTATGCTTTTATCTTCACGAGCTTTGCGAATTGCTTCAGAAGTAGTTTTTGAGCCAATGATCTTGCCTGGCTGACCATCTCCAAGTATTATGGAACCCACAGCATAAATTACAGCTATCTTATCTTTATGTTCATTTTGCCAGTTGACCTGCATCGGTTCTTCGGTCATATTTTTACTATATTTTTTGGTGGAGAATTCCTCTTCCAGCATATCCTTGATCTCATCTTCATAAACCAGATAATCGATCATGCCATTATCAAAAGCACGTTCACCATTGAGATATGGACCATTATCGATCAATTCCATTACTGGAACTTTCAGTTTATCCCCTCTGCCAGATTCTATCATAGCAATCATATCAGTATAAATCCCATCCAAAAGGAGATCATAGGTTTCTCTTTCTGCATCAGTCATGTGCTCATATGAAAAGGAATTAAATGCGGTTTTATATTCATGACTCTGGAAATTAGTGATATCCACACCAATAGTATCTAATAACCCTTTGTAATAAGGCAAACTAACACTCACACCCCGCAGATCTACACTGCCATTTTTATTAAGATATATTTCATCTGCCACACTGGCTGCCAGGCAATATTGAGAACCTGAGATATTATCAGCATAATAGATAATTTTCTTGCCAGTGCTTTTGAAATCTATAAGAGCTTTCTGCAATTCCTGACGAGCAGCAAAAGAGCAGGAATATTGAGGATTCTTAAAGTAAATACCTTTTATGTGATCATCTTCCTTGAGCTTCTCTATTTTCTTTAATATATATGACATTGTTATCTGGCTTTTATTAGTGATATTGATGGGACCAATCTTATAGCTGGCTTTTTCCTCAACAATCTCTCCCTTGAGATTCCAGACATAATAACGATCCTGGGAGGTGGGATTAAATAAAGATTCCTGATTATAATCTGAGAGATGAACATACATTTTCACGGTATCATATCTGTTATCATCATTAAATGACATTAAATTACCGAGGCGAGTATTAGGCAATGCCACGGAAATATTAGCACCAACCCTTTCATATTCAAGATCATAAGAACCACTTAGAAAAACTCCTGACACGGGTTCAGTGCTTACAGTTATTATTGGCTTTTGCCAGGTATATTCTGCATCTTCACCTGCGGCATAGAGCATATCACCACTTATACATAATTTGCGGCTCAGTTTTTCATAATTTCCCAGAGGACGAAGTGAAAGACCTAATCTATAATCTTTGTCATCGTTTTCCAGGTCATATGCTGTCCCAGCCATAGAAATGTAATTCACAGGACGCCATAATCCACTGACTCCCCACTTGCCATCTCTAAAGTATTTATTTTTCCAGTCATATTTTAACCCGAAATAGAAATTGGGTGAAAATATACTCTCTCCCATTGCCAGAGTATGTCTATCAGCAGTTTGAGGAGTTCTGCCATCGCGTTCAAACACATAAGAAAGATTATCCATATTAAAAAACAGTGAGTAATATTCATTGGTCATTTCACCTTCGTGATCTTCACCCACATAAGCAAACCCATTACTATTACCAAATCCTAAAGCAGCCGGATTGAGTAGAGGTGACCAGAAATCATCCGTTTCAGCTATGGGAAGGTAACGTAGATGATCTTCCTGAGCCAGCATGATACTACTGATCATCAGGAACAAAAGAAAAAATGTAATTTTTTTCATAAATCCTCCTAAACTTTTTTATTGATTATATATTTTAATACTGGCATTGGAGGTTTCTACGTCAAGAAGTTTTCCACCATCATTATATTTTGCCTTAAGATAATTTCTGCTGCTATTGATAATATCCAGCTTGATATCCTGCAAATTAATCTTACCGTTAGAGGTTCTTGCCTGTATATCACAATTGACAGATTTGGATAGAATCAGGGTTATATCAGCATTACTGGTACTCACATCCAGATCTTCGAGGACATTTTTTATCTCGAGAATTATCTTGCCATTAGAAGTGATAGCTTTCCTGATATCCGGGCAATCATCAATCTCAATCCTGGCATTTGAGGTTCTGGCAGAAACCATTCCACTCACATTTTCTGCTTCAATGCTGCCATTATTAGTTAGGATATCAGCATTACCCTTAAAATCTTTTACCTTGATACTGCCATTACTGGTTAAAAATTCCCCTTCACCCATACAATCTGATAAAGTGATCTTGCCATTACTATTAACAATTTTATTCAAAGCAATGTTTCCCGGAAGCTTAATTTCATATTCAATCGCACAATTTGGTTCAGTAGTTAGTGCTTTAGAGTGGATCTTCAAGTGTCTCTTGCCGGTAAACTCTATTTCCACATTATCAAGATCCTCTTCTGAATTAGCAGAAACCACTATTTTTACCTCTAATTGATCACCATCTGTTCCTTCTATTGAGATATTGCCATTAAAATTATCCAGACTTAGATTATCAATATCCGCAGCCGGGAAACTTCTTTCCACTTCACGAAAATTATCTTTTCTGCCAAAATCCGGAGCATTTTGTTCCACTGTGTTCATCATATCATTAACACCTACTCTCCAGTTACGTTCATTTAAACAGGTTTTTATCACTTCCTCAGGTGAATCACCCAGGGCATTCATTGCTGTTCTGGCTGCCACTCGAACTACTGCTGCCAGCATTTTACCCCAAAAACCTGTAAGCTCATCATCATCATCATCAATATCGGCATTCTGGGTTATAAATCCATCTTCGGAAATGGTAACGATCTTGCCATCACTATCTGTGATCTTAATATCTCCATTTTCATACACTATTACTTCTTCTTCGTCAGTGATCCTAAGAATCTTGCCATCACTAAAAATCTGCTGAGAATCATTGCTCAATAATGTAATACCTTCTTTATCAAAATAGAAATTGCCATCTTCTATGGTCACGTGATATTTCTTGTTCTCTGGAAGTTTCAACCAGATTTTTGCCTTTTTCCTGGGTGAAGATATTCCCAGATAATGTTTATCCTGATTAAAGATCGCATCTTCATCATTGCATTTTACTTCTATCTCATTACCGGATACAAAACTTACACTTTCCACTTTAACATTTGATAATGAAAGTTCTACCAGTTCCTGCTTGAACTTAAATGACTCCGTTTTGTTTTTTGCTGACAAACTTAATGTGAAAGCAATTAAAACAAGGACAATTATCATACTTTTTTTCATCATTCCTCCTAATTAACTTCTTTCTTTGAATAGACTAATACTCCTGATACAAAAAATATTCCAGATGCTATTATTTGTAAAGCACTATGCCAATTAAACAGTAAAATTCTAGCATTAAAGGCTTGCCGGAAATCCATTACTGATTCCATATTATCAAAATTGATCATATCCTTTAACCCTTTTAACGGGTTTATAAGCTGCCCCACATAGTGAAACAATTCGATAAGTGGTGTATTTAGACTGAAATGAGCAAATACGATTATTAATTGTAATGAAACCATTATTAATATCAATTTCATAAAAGCTTTCTCTTTAAAGATACCTGACATCATGAAACCTAAACTACCTACTACGATTATCGAGCGGGAGTATAATAAAAAACTCACGATCAAACCTGACAAAGCATCCATAAAATCAAACCTGACAATTTGATTTAAGAAAGGAACTACCAATAATAGATTAAATACTCCGATCACGAAAAGTATCACAATAGGTGCTGCTACAGCAATCAGATATTTGGAAACTGAATATAGCCAGACACTTATAGGTTGGCTGCGATAAAATATCTCACACTTACGATTCTTTTCCTGGTTAAGCGATTGATTTCCTATTGAAAGTGATACCAGAACCATTATAAAGCCAGCAAAACCTAATACCCCCATACCTATCATGTACCAGATAGATTCCTGCATGAGACCCAGATCTGCTCCATCGGTATTAATATTTATGGTCAAAAAGTTCTGATAGTCAAACCCAAGCTTACTTTTCATAATGAAGAAAGTGATGATTGCCAGAAAATCAATTATAAGAAATATCACAATCGGAGTTAACAGACTTTTAACGTTTATCCGGTAATCGTTTCTTAATTGTGCTGCAAATTTATTCATGACTGCCTCCCGTGAACGCCAGGAAAAGATCTGCCAATCCCGGTCTATGATATGTTGCACCCTCAATTTCTATTTCCGTTGGTAATATTCCATGATATTGTCCCAGTGTGTGAGTGATTTGTCGTGCTCCCTTTTCCTGTAATATAGGCAATTGATCAGCAGCAACTGATACCAGATTATACCTGTTTTTAAGCTCTTCCACTTCTTCATGTAATATAATCCTGCCATCATCAATAAATATTATCTCCTGCAGGATCTGCTCAACTTCTTCAACCTGATGCGTAGATATGATTATTGATTTTTCGTCATCAAAATATTCTCCCAGAATTGTATTCAAAAATTCTTTTCTGAATGCAATATCAAGCCCAAGGGTTGGCTCATCAAGCAGCAGCATTCGCGTTTCAAGTGAGAGAGTTATTAATAAATAAAGCTTGGTTTTCATACCTTTGGAGAGTTTACTGATCTTTTTATCCATCGGAAGATTGCTTTTTGCCATCAGATCTTCAAACTTTTGCTCATTCCAGTGTTCATGTATCCCTCTCATATATTGGATAATGTGATTTACGGTTAAACGGTCATCGATGATATTCACATCAGGGATAAAAGCAACTTCTTCAAATAATTTATGTTTAAGCGACTGAATATCTATTCCTGTATAACTGATGTCACCCTCATATTTCAGTAATCCCAGCATGCAACGCAATAATGTGGATTTACCTGCCCCATTTCTACCAAGCAAGCCTATGATCCGCCCTGGCTGTATCTTAAGATTCACATCATCCAAGGCTTGAAACTTTCCATAATACTTGGTTAAATTATTGATCTCATAATTCGGATTCATTTGTTTTCCCTCCTGTATCGATTCGATATCAAACTCACAAGTTTTACCTCACTCATCCCCAGCATCCTGGCTCTTTGAACCAGATTCTCTATTTCTTCTGTCTCAAAGCTCTCCAGTCGCTGCTCAAGCAGCTTCTCTTTTACTCCTTGCTTCACAAACATTCCTATTCCTCGCTTCTTATAGATTATATCTGCATTCAATAATTCACCTATTGCGCTGTTAACGGTATTGGGATTGAGCTCATAATCCCTCGCCATTTCCCGCACAGAAGGCAGCTTCTCGTCTTCCTGCACTGCTCCGGATAAGATCATATTTTCTATGTCTTCCTTCACCTGCAGAAACAAGGGCACATTCGGATCAAAATTTCTCATATTTCACCTCTGTCTTAGTGTCTGGGTCAACTAAGACACTAAAGCTTTTTCTGTCAATTCTTTTTTTTTGTGAATCTCTCTTTTTTATTTTTTCCCCTATCTCAAGGGTTGATAATGGGCGTTATCAGCGCCCCACCTGGAAATACCCGGCGGTGCACATCTAACTTAGCTCCGGACAAATTTTAATTTCTATGACTTAGTAAACATTGACTGGACAAAATCATCTTAAATCTTCTTTTTTGAGCTGGAGGTAATATGAAACAAATTATTTTGCTGGTTATTATTCTAATAATTGCAATGAGTCTGAGGGCTAATAAGCAGGAACTTATGATAAGGATCATCTCCATCCCGGAGAATACTCCCCCAGAAGCCAAAATATTTATAGCTGGAAATTTCAATAACTGGAATCCGGGTGATCCTGATTATCAGCTCCAATTAGTGGATGGCAAATATCAGATTGAGGTTGATTTAGCAGACCTGACTGCTGTGGAATTCAAATTTACTCGTGGCTCCTGGGACACCGTGGAGAAAGGAATCCATGAAGAGGAGATTGCTAATCACCGCTGGGAAAGTAACGATCCTGAAAATACTCTGGAATTCGCTATAGCCAACTGGCGTGATTTTTGTGAGGATTCACCTGCAAAGCCACATACGCTAAGCGGGGAAGTTATCTATCATGAGAATTTTTATATTCCTCAATTAGATCGCAACCGGACTATACGCATATATCTTCCTGCGGGATATGCCAGCGCTTCAAACCGCTATCCTGTCCTTTATATGCACGATGGACAGAATCTGTTTGATAATGCCACATCCTTTGCTGGAGAATGGAAGATTGATGAAAGCCTGGAAAAACTCACGCAGCAGGGGAAAATGGAAGGACTTATTGTGGTTGGAATTGATAATCACCCCACCAAACGCAGTGATGAGTATTCACCCTGGGATAATAAAAAATATAATTGCATCGGTGAAGGTGATAAGTATGTGGATTTTATCGTTAATACTCTAAAGCCCTGGATAGATGAAAAATACCATACTTTGCCTGATAAAGAACATACCGGTATTGCCGGCAGCAGTCTGGGAGGGCTAATATCTTTTTATGCGGGTTGCAAATATCCTGATACATTCTCTAAGCTGGGGATATTCTCTCCGGCATTCTGGTTTGCCAAAAAGCCCTTGATCAATTATTTTAAAAATTCACCAATACCAAAAAACTGCCGAATATATATAGATGTGGGAACTGCTGAAGGAGATAATCCTCAGGGGCAGAAAGCATATCTTAATGATGCGAAAGAATTCAACCAGCTATTGCAAGATGCAGGTATTCCAGATAGTAATCTCAAGCTCGTCATTGATCAAGGAGCTGGGCATAATGAAAGATACTGGGCAAAGCGTTTCCCGGAAGCCTGTCTTTGGCTTTGGTCAACACCTTGAAAGATATTGCAGCAGTTCCATGAGAGCCTGCTGCTATATCTTCCTCTTATAACATTTCAATGCTATTTACGCCTTCTTCTCTTGCTCATTTTCCAGACAAATCCCATGATCATACCTAACATGACCAGGATATGCTTGAATTGAACTGCTGGAATAAACCTGGTTTTATCAGGAGTTATTTCAAATACACCAATTGCTTCATTATGCAATCCACCGCCACCACCCATACCGTGAGCAGCATTATCTGTATTTGATTCTTCCTTATCATCACCACAACTGCTACCAGGGGCAATTCCTTCTCCCCCGCCAAATCCGCCAGTTACTTTACTCACAGGAATAATAGTCTTCCCCTGAGCTTCGATGGGATCACCGAATACCATTGAAATCTTCAAACCCTTTCCAACATGTTCATGTAATTTTTGTAAATCAAACATCTTATCCTCCTTAATTCAATTCTTTTATGGACATAGTGAACACTTCTCATTTCTCGACATTAAAATCCAGCTTATTAACCCACAAAGCTTTACGTTCTTTGTATTTAATAATGTTATCCTCCATGATCTGGCTGTCATAATCAATTATTTCATTAAAAACTTCATTATTATTTATAACCACTTTTACCGATATTTTAAGGTTCACCATATCGGGGTTAATATATATTGCCAAAGCCCCTACTCTGGAGGTTTGCACATCAAATATATTCCCATAATATTTTGCTTTTACTGCTCCAGAAGGCTGGTCATAAAAGAGGGCATTATAATAGGTGATTTCTGGAAAAGCACCTTTTAACATGGATGTTTCACCTTCCCTGTAAACAGTTAAACTTACTTCATCTCCTCTTTGCTTTTCAGCCTTCAATTCTTCCATTTCATCAATATTAGTGATAGTAACTTCATCCATGGCAATAATGATATCACCATCATGAAGACCCATCTCAGACGCTACTGAAGGCTCAATAACCCTATTCACTAATATCCCGTCACCTTTGAATTCTGCATCATTATAAAATCCGAAACTGATCCGGTCATCTGGAAGCTGAACATTATATTCCTGCTGCCAATCCTGCTTCTCCGCCAGGGTATCAAGTTCTGTGATCTCTACCCAGTCGCAGCGCTTGTATTCATCAGCATTCAGACACTCCCAGTAAATCTCAGAATGAAAACTATCCCTAACCCGTTTTTGAATATCTTTCATGAGCAATGGTAAATCCTCATCAAAATAGCCCCAGTCATGGCCCATCCCCCAATATTCTTGATAGCTGATATCCGCTCCAGCGCTAAGAGCCAGATCCATTGTCAAACGTGTGCTCGCAGCAGGATATAGCATATCTTCATCTGTATTAACGGCTCTCAGATGACGGTTCTGCAGATTTCTGATAAAACATGGCTTGCCAGTAACATGTGCTGGTACTGAAATCATGCCATTAAGTGGATAAAATGCTGCAAACTCATTAGGCATACGGTAACCAAAGTGAAAAGAGCCTGAGCCGCCATCAGAAAATCCGGTCATATAAACTTTATCATCATCAATATTAAATCTTTCTTTCATAATCAGCAGTTCATCAAAAATATGCTTTTCTCCAGCGGAATCCCACCACATACAATCACTTCTACCCATTGGCATCAGAACCAGCAAACTGGCTTCATTGGCATATTCAATAATCGGATGATCAATCCAGTAATCGTCCGATTCAAAATAATCCTCACGTCCCACTCCCCCATGCAGCCAGATGATCATACCCTGGCTTTGTTGTGGATCATAACCCTTGGGAATATAATAAAACCAGGGTGACCCATCTGCCAGACTATCTTGAATTACTTTTTCCTTATCAGGCACTTCTTGAAAATCATTGAACATTATAAGCTGCTGATAAATATCCTCAACGCTCAAAAGTTCATCAGCAAATATCTTCGTTATCGCCTGATCACTAAAATCTGCCTGCATAAAAGTAAACATCTCCAGAAAAATAATTAGAATAATAATTTTTCTCATCATTTTATATCCTTACACTTTTAGATTGTCGGTGTGTTCTGTGTTTGGGATCATATTCTCCCAAAAGTCCCAGGCACGCCGGATATGCGGAATAGTGATACTACCTCCTACGATCAAACCAATAGCCAACACCTCTTCCAGTTCCGCATCATTTACGCCTTCCTGATAGCATCTATCCAAATGATAACGGATGCAATCATCACAGCGCAATACCAACGATGCCACCAATCCCATCAGCTCTTTATTCTTAGACTCGATCACTCCTTCACGGTAAACTTGACTGTCCAGGCTTAAAAATCGTTTTGTACTCAACCCAGAATGCTCCTGCATCAAATTCTGTAATCGGTTCCTCTCTACTCTAAATTCATTTACCTTATCTTGCATTTTGCATTTTCCTTATATATCCCAATTATTTAATTCATTTCAGATGGATTGTTTACATACATCAAATTTATGGTCAAGTTATTTCCTGAATATCACGCATCCCTCTGGAGAAACACTCCAATTTTTGCTTATAGCGAGAATATTCTTGACTTATAATCTTAGAAAAAGGAAACAGAGAGGAGACTGATCGGGAGGTAAATTTGAAGTTTATTATCTCACTAATTCTTATATTGGTTTCTTACGGGTTAGCTGGTTTTACAATTCCTTATTCCGATAAGGAATTACGAAGTGAATCGAATCATCTTAGTGATTTTGTGCGGATTTCACCTGATGACGCAGTAGCAGTACCCTTAGCATCTGAAGTCTGGCTCTGGCATGATGGAGAGAATCTATATGTGGAATCAGAGTGTGAAACGGATGAGGATTTTGAAGAAGGGCGTCTGGGCTCAGCAGATGAGTGGGTGGATTGTGATTTTATGCGGATTCAAATCATAACTGATGTAAAGAATTATTATGCCTATATGTTTTATGCTTTCCCTCTGGGTAATCATTATGACTGCATCAGAAATCAGAGTATGGACATTGATACGGGCTGGAACAGTGATTATGAGAGTGAGAGCACATTTTCGGGAAATATCTGGAAAAGCAAGATGACCATACCATTTAAAGATCTGCGATTTTGGGGAAATCCTCCCTATGACTGGAAAATCATACTCACACGTTATTTTGCAAGCGAAGAGGAGTATTATTCACTTCCCTATGGCACAATTGAGATGGGTAAGGATTATTTCCGGACAGCTTATGACGTTTGCTTGATTGAGGAAATTGCTCAAAACAGGAATTATAAAATAGCACCATACTTTGTGAAAAAATATGATCTGGTAGAAAAGGAAGATTCCTTTGATCCTGATAATATCGGACTGGATTTTTCTTATAATCCCACCTCTGCAACCAAGCTGAAACTGAGCTTTAATCCTGACTTTTCCGATATTCCCATGGATGAGGTGGAGAATAATTTTAATGACCGCTATGAACCCAGTTTTGATGAGAATAGATATTTCTTTATTGAGGATCTGGATGTTTTTGGAGTAGATGATAATATATTTTATTCGCGACATATCAGGCAGCCACAATATGCTATGAAGTTAACTGGCAATTCAGAACATTTCTCCTATGGTTTTTTATCAGCAATGGATAAGGAAGTGAAGGAAGATGGCGAGATTATCCACAATGATGATATTTATAATCTGCTGGCATACAAGCCCAAATGGAAGAATTTAGATATTCAGATGACCCTGCTGAACCGGATGAACAAAGATTATCATAATGAAGTTCTGGTGATCAATCCACGTTGGGAATTCAGGCAAAATCAAACGGTGTGGACAGAACTTGATCTTTCATATAAAGATAGTCCTGATCAGGAAAAAAGAAAAGGATATACTTTGAATTGCGGGTATAATGGTGAAAAAGGAGACTTTGACTGGTCTATTAATGGATGCAGTCGCAGTAAAGATTTTGATACTGATATGGGGTTGCTCTTTATACGGAATTTCTCGACCATGAATGCTAATCTCTCCTATAACAGAGAACCAGAAGGGAGATTCCTGAAGAAATTCGGCTCTTCAATCTGGTATCATAAAGCAATTGATAATGGCAGTAAAGAATTGATCGAGGAGAATGGAGGTTTAAACTACTGGTTAAATACCCCGGATAAAATAAATTTCAGCATAAATGTAAATCTGGGTAAAGAAGAATATGAGGGAACTAATTATAACTGGAATAATATCTGGGCTAATCTCAGCTACTGGGGAATTGACTGGCTGGGTGCAAACATAAGCTATAGTCCTGGAAAAGGTGTAATCTATTATCTGGAGCAGACATCTGACAAAGATTATTTAAATTTGGGTCTCCATGGAAATATCAGCAATCATCTCTCCTATCAGTTATCTGCCGGGAGGCAGAGGTATTTTGATCTTCCTGACTCCTGCATAATTGACGATGAGTACTGGATAGGAAATGTGAATTTGGTAATCAATTTCACTAATCATTTTTCACTGAAGAACGGCTGCCGTTATAATAATTACGATTATACAGAGCAAACAGCATATTTAGGTTATTTTTTCAATCTTAGCTATGAATTCAAAGATCAGTGCTTTATCTATCTGGGTTATAAAACTGCACAGGATGAGATTGAAGGAAAATATTTAGTTGATTACAGACAGGCTTATATGAAGGTTAAATACACATTTTAACAGGAGCGGATAATAATGAGAGCAATGATACTTGATGGAATATATGATCTTAAAGAGGAAACTTCGCCTCTGCAATTATTGGAAATAGCAGTTCCAGAGATCACGGATGACGAAATACTGATCCAGGTGCTGGCTTGCGGGATCTGCCACACAGAACTTGATGAAATTGAGGGTCGCACTCCCCCACCTCAATATCCGGTCATACCCGGGCATCAGGTGGTGGGTGAAGTGATAAAAACGGGTGCTGAGATAGATAATTTTTTACCAGGAGATATAGTGGGAGTAGCGTGGATATATTCTGCCTGTGGGAAGTGTGAGTGGTGCCTTGGTGGGCAGGAGAACCTGTGCCCGGAATTCAGGGCAACCGGAAGAGATGCAAATGGTGGATATGCAGAATATATGGCAGCCAGGGCAGATTATGCAGTAAAAATCCCTGATTTCTATACAGCAGTCCAGGCAGCGCCGCTACTTTGCGCTGGAGCAGTGGGCTATCGCTCCTTGAAGCTTGCTGATGTCTCTGATGGAGATTTTCTAGGATTTACGGGATTTGGAGCTTCAGCACATCTGGTGCTTAAAACAGCACAATATCTATATCCGAAAAGTCACTTTCAGGTGTTTGCCCGAAATCCAGCAGAACGAGAATTTGCGATGTCATTAGGGGCAGAATGGGCTGGAGATACATCAGACAAGTCACCCACGCAGTGCCATGCAATTATTGATACCACTCCGGTGTGGAAACCTGTGGTGGAAGCTCTTGCTAATTTGAGACCAGGTGGCAGGCTGGTGATCAATGCTATACGCAAAGAAAGCCATGATCAAAATCAGCTCATGCGGATCAAATATGAAGAACATCTCTGGCAGGAGAAAGAGATCAAATCAGTTGCGAATGTGACAAGTTCAGATATACGGGAATTTATAGGTATTGCAGTTAAGATGAAATTAATACCTGCAATTACGGAATATCCCCTGGAAAAAGCTAATGAGGCATTGCTGGAGCTGAAAGCGGGAAATATCAGGGGAGCCAAGGTTATTTCTTTTAAATAAATATTATTCTTCCTGCCCAATATTTAAATTGATCTTTCTATCCTAAGACTCTATTCAAGAAGTGATTTTAATTCTGATTGACAGAATGAAAAGGTAGCAATTTATGAGTTCAAAAAATATTATCATGGAGGTAAAATGCTTTTAAGACAAGCTGAGCGGATGAATTCTGTACAGAAATCAATAATCCGACAGATATTTGAAGCAGCGCAAGGAAAGGCAATTAACCTGGGATTAGGAGAGATTCAATTTGAGACACCTGAATTATTGAAAAAAAGAGCATCAGAAGTTGCTTTGAATGAGAATTGTCGTTATACTGAGAATGCCGGTATGAAAGAATTCCGCGAGCAGATCGCAAATTATTATCATAATGAGATCAAACCTGACGGCGTGTGCGTAACCTGCGGAGCAGCTGAGGCAATCCATTCATGTTTTACGGCATACGTAAATCCTGGAGACGAGGTGATGCTTGCAGACCCTACTTTTCTGGCATACGAGGCATCTATTAAGCTTAATAAGGGTGTTCCGGTGTTTTACCGGCTTGATCCAGACAAGGAATTCAGTCTTGATAAAGAAGATTTTGCTGCCAAAATCAGCAGCAGTACCAAAATCGTGGTGATCTGCAATCCATCAAATCCATTAAGCAAATGTTTTACTTTGGAAGAGCTGAAATACATGGTAGATATCTGCTCAGAAAAGAATATCATGATAATCTCAGATGAGATTTACCGAGAATTGACATTTATCCCACGCCAACCCAGTATATTAGAACTATATGATAATTCCATAGCAATTTCCGGATTGAGCAAGGCATATTGTATGACAGGCTGGCGAATTGGCTGGACAGCAAGTAAAATCTCCCAATACATCAAACCAATAGTTGTTGCTCATCAGTATCAAAGTACATGTGCACCATATATCTCGCAGAAAATAGGGATCACAGCTTTAAGTGAAGCTGGAATGGCAACTATAGATGAGATAAAAGCCCAATTACAAAAGAACTACGACTTTATTGTAAATTATTTTTCCACTAAAATGGCACATGTGAAATATCTCAAGCCAGATGCTGTGCCCTATTTGTTCATTAAAGTAGATCAGGATGACACGAAACTTGCAGCAGAGCTTGCTTATAAGGGAGTAATAGTGATCCCCGGGAGTGCTTTTGGGGCAAACGGTAAAGGCTGGATCCGCATTAGTTATGCCCTGGATATTGATCTGCTGGAAAAGGGACTTGCCTTTTTGGCAACAAGCTTGTAAATCAATATAAAGCATCAAATTACCTGGAATGCAGATAATATCGCTTCAGGATTATATTTCTATAAGGTAACTACAGAGCATAGCACCATCACCAAAAAATTGATCCTGATGAAATAAAATATTGTAACTCATTGATCTCACAGGCAGGGCAAATTCACATTGCCCTGCTCTTTTTTAAGTAAAATTTAGCTCCTGTAAACACTTTTTATTCGGTTATCTCAGATATCTTTACTCCTGATTTTTTGTTTAATTCCATATACATAATGTCTATATTGTCTATAATGTCTACTATCTTAACTATCAAAAATAGAATAATTATTGACAGCAGGAGCTATAGCGTAAGAAGTTGCTGGAAAAATTTGATTGAGAGGCATAAGATGTTTCGTTTAGAAGAAAAGCATTTAGATGTTGTGAAGGAGATAGCGGTACGTAACCGAAAAAAGCGAAGTTGCAGTCGATGTTACGATCGCGGCTATATTGGAGTATCTGAAGAGAATTTACTTGTTTTATGCCCCAAATGCGTAGATATAGAAAAAGCTCAGGTAGAATGGAAGGAATATGTTCGAGAACATGAAGATTTACATGAGCATTTTGCCGATTTATTTGAAGAAGAAAATACAGGAGAAAAATAGATGTATAAAACTTTTGATCCCAAAGAGAAAGTAACTGACCTGGAAAAAAGAACTCAGCAATACTGGACAAAAACCGGTATGGCTCAGCGCAGTGAAGATTTCCGGGCAGGAAATGATAAATTCGTATTCTTTGAAGGTCCTCCCACAGCTAATGGCAAGCCAGGAATCCATCATGTGTTGGCACGTACCCTCAAAGACACTGTTTGCCGTTATAAAACCATGAAAGGATTTCAGGTAAAGCGTAAAGCTGGCTGGGATACCCATGGTTTACCAGTGGAAATTGAAGTAGAAAAAGCTCTTGGTCTGGAAGATAAAAATGATATCACCGAATATGGCTTGAGCCAGTTCAATCAGAAATGCCGCGATTCCGTTTTCAGTTATGAAAATATGTGGCGTGAGATGACTAAAGAGATGGGCTACTGGATTGATCTTGATAATCCTTATATCACTCTCACAAATGACTATATAGAAACTGTCTGGTGGATACTTAATCAGTTCTTCCAAAAAAACCTGATCTATCAGGGTCATAAAATCGTACCTTATTGCCCCAAGTGCGGAACTCCGCTTTCCAGTCATGAAGTTGCTCAAGGTTATAAGGAAACAGAAGACCCCTCAGTTTTTGTAAAATTCAAGAAAAAAGGTGAGGAAAACACCTGGTTTCTTGCCTGGACTACTACCCCCTGGACACTGATCAGTAATGTTGCCCTGGCAGTTAATCCTATTGAAACCTACGTAAAAGTAGCTCATAGAGATGAATTTCTGATCCTGGCAAAAGCACGTCTGGAAGTTCTGGATGGTGAATATGAAATCGTTGCTGAATATCAGGGTTCTGAACTGGAATACCAGGAATATGAGCAAATGTTCCCCTTTGTGATACCTAATAAAAAAGGATTCTATATCGGATTGGCAGATTATGTGACCATGAGTGATGGTACTGGTATAGTACACACTGCTCCAGCCTTTGGCGCAGAAGATTATGAACTGGGTCGCAAATATGATCTGCCCATCATCCAGCCCGTTGATGAAGCTGGTAAGTTCCAGGACGTGATCACGGACTGGGCAGGACAATTCCTAAAAGATGCTGATAAATCTATCATCAGAAATATGAATGAAAGAGGAATCTTATATAAAAGAACCCAGATCAAGCACACATATCCCTTCTGCTGGCGCTGTGACAGTCCTCTAATTTATTATGCCCGTGATAGCTGGTATATCCGAACCAGTGAATATAAACAGCAGATGCTGGAAAATAATCGCCAGATAAACTGGTATCCGCCCTTTGTTGGTGAAAAACGCTTTGGTGAATGGCTGGAAAATAATGTGGACTGGGCTATCAGCCGTAACCGTTTCTGGGGCACTCCCCTTAATATCTGGGTTTGCGATGATTGCAATAAATTGGAAAGCATAGGCTCAATCGCTGAGCTGCGTGAAAAAGGAACACTTCAGGATGGATCTCCTGTGCCGGAAGATATTGAACTGCATAGACCTTATGTAGATGACATCGTGATCAAATGCCCGGATTGCGGTAAACCAATGAGGCGTACTCCTGAGGTTATTGATTGCTGGTTTGACAGCGGTTCAATGCCTTTTGCCCAATGGCACTATCCCTTTGAAAATGCCGAAAACTTCGATCCTGAACTTTACCCGGCAGATTTTATCTCTGAAGGTATTGATCAGACTAGGGGCTGGTTCTATTCCATGCTGGCAATTTCCACAATGCTTACAGGTAAATCATCATATAAGAATGTGCTCGTGAATGATCTGATCCTTGATAAAAATGGCATTAAAATGTCTAAAACCAAGGGTAATTCGGTTGATCCTCTCAAAATGATCCACCAGTTTGGTGCTGATGCAGTAAGATGGTATCTCCTCGCTGTGAGTCCTCCCTGGATTCCTACTAAATTTGATGAAAAAGGAGTCGCTGAAATCCTTAATAAATTCTTTGGCACCCTTAAAAATGTCTATTCTTTCTATGTAACTTACGCCAATATAGATGGATTTGATGCCCTCCAGCATGATAATTCCGGTCTCAAAGATGCTGAAATTGACCGATGGATCATTTCCAGGCTTAATAACCTCATCAGTGAGGTTAATGAAAATACCGATAAATTTGAACTCACCCGCAGTGTGAGAGCTATCCAAAGCTTTGTGATAGATGACCTGAGTAACTGGTATGTACGCCGCAGTCGCAGACGCTATTGGGCAATGACACTTACGGATGATAAAAAAGCTGCTTATATGACACTCTGGGAAGTACTTTCTTCTGTGAGTCGCCTTGTTGCTCCTTTTGCGCCCTTCCTCGCTGAAGATATATATCATAATCTAACTGGCGAAGATAGTGTTCATCTGGCAGATTTCCCCGCAAGTAATTCAAACCTTATTGATGACGCTCTGGAAACAGAGATGAAAACAGTTATCAATCTCGTATCTCTGGGTAGAGCAGCACGTAATAGCTGCCAGATCAAAGTTCGTCAACCGCTGCAGACCATGTATATTCCTGCCGAATGCAAAGAACTGGTGCAACGCAATGAATGGCTCGTGAAAGAAGAAATAAATGTCAAAGATATTGAGTACATCAAAAATGATTCTGGTTTCATCAATTATGAGATCAAAGTTAATTTCAAGAAAATGGGTCCTCGCTTTGGTAAAAATGTTAAAAGAATTTCTTCTGCCCTGGATGCTCTGGATCAAAATTCTATTGCTGAAAGTCTTAATAATGATAAACGTTATAAGCTGGAACTTAATGGAAACGTATTCGAATTGCAACCCGATGACCTGATCATCTCTATCAAAGATAAGGATGGTCTCATTTTTGCAGCTGATAATGATCTTTTTGTTGCTCTTAATACCAAACTCACTAGTGAGCTAATTGCAGAAGGTCTTGCCAGAGAACTGGTTAACAAAATTCAATATTCGCGTAAAGAAAACGAATTTGAGATCATGGACAGAATTAAAATCGCATATTCTGGAGATGATGAAATTGCAAATGTTTTCACGAAATTTGATCAATATATCAAAGCTGAAACCTTAACTGATGAAATTATCAAAGTCTCAGACACTTCTGAGCTTAGCAATTTTGTCATCAATGATCGCCAGGTATGGATGAAAATAATAAAAAATATAGAGTAGGAGCTGATAATGGCAAAAATTAAAGCTTTCAAGGGAGTTCGCCCTTCACCAGAATATTTTGG
>JAVCCT010000140.1 GCA_030765325.1 Candidatus Stygibacter frigidus
TAAAATCATTGAAATAGTTTAAAGTAACAGATATTTATAATGTGATGCTTAAAATGGAAAATAGCATGATCACCTATTTGCCTATATATCATTCAGTTATAGAACATAGCGGATTTCGCATTGAGAATGTATGTTATTGTATTTAAAACGATTAAGACAAGTAGGAAATATCAGTAATAAAATCAGAACAGGGATGGTCCGGTACGCAACATAAATCAGCACCAGCAGCAATTAAAAAAAATCTATCATTCACTACTCTTTTTTAAAACAGTTCGTCTTGTTTGTTGCTTAAAAAAATCTTACATTACATTTCTCTGTGTTCTCTGTGCCCTCTGTGCCCTCTGTGCCCTCTGTGGTAAAAAATCTTACATTACATTTTCTGCAGCTAAGTTATTTTTTACTAACTGAAATTCCCATCAATATTCCCTGCTCAGCCCCATCATCACTATGCTCAAAGTAATATTTCAATTCCCCTTTATAAATTTTCCAATTATGGGTCAGCATCACACTTGCCCGATATCCATCTCCAGTAAAACAAACCTGTTTATTACTATATCGCAGGTTATTTTCATATAAATACAATGGCAATTCTCCTCTGAAAGCAGTAATCCTCAACCATATCTTGCTTTTTCCGAACTTCCTGCCTGCCTGCTGATAGATCACAAACCCCCGCTTTATTTCCCCAGTCCCAGTATTCTCCTCCCATCTGAAGCCCATTCGGGATTGCAGGATAATATCTTCAACTTTCTGCCTTAGTGTGATCTGACCAGAACCATTCACAACGTTTACTACCAGACTGGAATCATCAATCGCCACATGCTTATCAGCTTTTCTATATCGTCCATAGATCTCCAGATAATTATCAACCCTGCCGTATTTCACATTCAGCATCTCTTCTGCCCCACCGCTGGGAAGATCTATTAAATACCGTTCCTCAGGAAAGTAATAAAGATCAGCATACATATCAATCTGCCATTTGCTCGCCGGCTTGAGCGTGATTCCATAATAAATGCCCTCCTCTCCCCCAAAATGAGATTTCCGGGCAGCAGGATTCCCATGAATATCAGGAAATTCCTCTTGATAACTCCTGAAAAGCAAATACTGCCTGAACTTGCTACTGCCATATTTCAAGGTCAAACTCCCCGCCCATTTATCTTCTGAATATGCTACCTCTCCTCCAGTCAGCAGGTTTCTGCCCTTATACTCCATCCAACCCGAAAAGTTTTCCAGCTCTTCCCAGCCAGCTTCCTTTTCAAACTCTTCTGAATAACGCAGCCCTTCTGCCAGTAATCCCAGTTTCCAATTACTCCATTCCCGCAATATTGCTCCACCCAGGCAGTTTTCCAATGTATAAAATTCATCTTCATCACTGCCATCTGTAATAGAGCTTATCAGCATGCTATCAGCATAATTCACTGCCAGCTTTGCTTCAGAAAAATAGATTATTCCCCGATATACCCCCTGCTGATATTGCCCTGCAACTCCAGAAAAATACTTATTCTCATAGCTGCTGGTATATGGTCTGATAACATTATCTGAACTCGTATAAAATTCCCCTGCTGTTTTGCCAAATCCCATTCTGAAAGCCGGTGCATGCAAAATGCCCTGTCCCCACCGGACTGTATATTGTCCAGCCAGAAACTGCCAGGGATAGCAATCATATTTAAAATAAAATGGGAAAAAAACGTCTTCAAAGGATTCCTCTCCCCTCCTGTCCAATAAAATTCCCAGCTCCACATCTCCCCGCTGGATTTTCGCTCGCACCTTGCTCCTGGTAAAACTGGTATCATTAAATGCTGCCATTAATGCCATATTGATCTTGCTATCTGCTGGTTGCGAATAGGTGATATAAGTATCCAGAAGCCGCAGCACATCTTCCGGCATACCCCTCTTTATCAGTTCATTACGATTCTTAATCTGCCTGCCTGTTACTATCTCATGCAATTTCTTAATGTCACCAGGTACAATACCCGGAATAATAAGTAATCTCTCCAGACTCTCAAAATTGATGGCTACCGGCGATTCCTCAAGTTCTATAAGTTCAATTTCCAACTCGGGCTGGCTGATGAGAGCTTCCTCTTCATTATTATATAGTAATTCACTATCTACTTCACTCCAGAGTAATAACCCCCACAAAAGTAAGCTGAAACTAATTAACAGGCGCATACTGCAAACTAAAAAAATGGCTCTCCTGCAAGTCTTCATGATATTGCAAACCATATGATACCGCTATTTTGCCAATAGTGATTTCAAATCCGCAACCCAGACTGCCCGGATAGAGACTATATGAAGATATCAACCGCAACGATCTGCTCAGAGCATAATCCCCCGCCAGAGTTGGATGAAATTCAAAACCCGTTTCCTTCTCTATCCTCACCGCCAGATTTCCATCACTCACTGCCTGCCAGTTCATCTCCCACACGAAATATACTGGAAGTTCCTCGGTTTCTATTGCCCCAGCTCCCACATTCAACCAGGAAACAGCACTTGATAATGTTTTGCGCTGCCATGATATTCCCAGATCAAATATAACTGCCCCCTCAAGCGGCTCCTCACTGATATCAATAAGTATATTACGAATATTTATCCCTGCCCGAAAATTCTCACTGCCATATCCCAGATTGATCAATTGATTTGTTTCTTTATAACATGGATGGTGAAGATGATCAATAGCATAGCCCATAGTAAAATCATGCCATTCTGTCCCTGCTGAAAGCACATATCGCGGTAATTCTGCTAAATTATACATTCTGGTACTGCTGAAGCAGATACCCGCTCCACCCAGGGCAGGATAACTTAATATTGTGCCACTATCACTGCTGATAAAACCACAACAATTACATGCTGCCGATTTTGCACTCCAGGGTAATAACAGACCAGCACCAGACAACCATACACAGTGAAAAATAATCATAATTAAAGCAAAGATTTTCAGAGTTTTCATAATCCTTCAACCATATTTCATTCTCACCATTTAATTCATCAATAATACTATAAGTAGATTTCCTGTTGATTTATGTCAAATATTTTTTTTTTAAAACCGCGAAAAACGCTAAATTGCGCGAAAAAATGTAATGTAATATAAATAGAATACTTACATCAATGATACAGTTATTAAACATTTTCTTCTTCTCTTCTTTCGCGTCATTTCGCGCCTTTAGCGGTTGATAATTCTTCTTCTGAACCGCGAAAAACGCTAAATTGCGCGAAAAAATGTAATGTAATATAAATAGAATACTTACATCATTGATACAGTTATTAAACATTTTCTTCTTCTCTTCTTTCGCGTCATTTAGCGCCTTTAGCGGTTGATAATTCTTCTTCTGAACCGCAAAAAACACCAAAGTACGCGAAAAAATGTAAGAAAAGAAAAAACATTTACCTGTTTTATTAACAAAAATTTCTTCTTCTTTTTATTCTCTTACTTTCGCACCTTAACGGTTTAAAAAATTCTTTGGGGAAATTAACTTCCCCAAAGAATACAAACTCAAAGATCAAAATTCAAACTACGGGAGAGTCCTGGAACAACGAAAACCGATGTAGCTGTTCGCGTTAGTGGGGAAGACGTAGCCGCGATGCCAGGAACGAAAATAGCCGCTGCCGCTGTCGTTGAGCCACGCCCCGCCACGCAAAACCCGGCTCATAGAATCATACCAACTGTCTGTCCAATCATATACATTCCCACACATATCATAGCATCCATAAGGTGAAGGGCTATCTGTGGTCTGAAATCCTTCATATAATTGACCATTATAGAATCCTACCGGTGTAGTACCATCATCCCAGGGATCACCGCTGCCAGAATAATTAGCCCTGTCACCTGAAATATTATCACCCCAGGGATATTCATAACCGGTCATGCCTCGTGCTGCTTTTTCCCATTCCTGCTCTGTAGGCAATCTTAGATCATAATGCAAAGCAAAGGCATTAGCACCAAACCAGCTTACTGCGACAACCGGGTGGTTTTCGAAACTTTCCTGAGTATTAAAGTTACTACCATCCCAGCTTAACCTATCACCCAGATCATAAAACTTATAGTTACCAGGTTCATTATTTATATCCCCAGCATAATAACCCCACACAGAAGCAGATATTACTTGTACTTCTATATCACCTGCATTAAGTGCTTCTTGTAGATATGCTGCATACTGACTATTTGTTACTTCATATTTCATGATCTCATAATTGTAGTCAATTGTTAGAATTTCATCATCTTCACCCCAGGTATAAGTTCCTGATGCCACGTAGCACCATTCAAATCCACCTTCACCATTCCGGTCATCAGCAGTAATTTTGATCATGGTGGGAATATTCAGAACCTGTGGATGATCAACCGCAAAATCCCAGATTATCTGCTTACCAGTCCCTGATGTGATATCAAGCCCGATATCACCGCTAACATTACTGATCAAGTAATTCCAGCTATCGCCTTCATCATTAGAAGCTGTTATGCTCACCAGCATACTATCACCATCCGCATCTTGCAGATTATAACTAATATCAACCATAAATGAACCATCATCACGCTGCTCTACTACTACATTACTAACTACAGGGATCTCATTACAAAACAAATTAAGCCCAATAAAAATTAATACAACTAAAAATATCTTCTTCATCATAAACTCCTTTAAGATTTTTTAACCGCGAAAATCGCTAAAATACGCGAAAAAATGTAAGAAAGAGAAAAACAATTTTCTGTTCTATTAAAAAAGACATCTCTTCTTCTTTTCCTTCTCTTCTTTCGCGTCATTTCGCGCCTTTAGCGGTTGATAAATTTTTCTTCTTTTCAAGAACTATTCGCTTGATCTCTACTTTCGGAAAACTCCCAAAGTTGACTAATAATCCAAGCTTATAACCAATTGCTTTCAAGTAATTGATTACTTGAGCGGTATGAACATCATCAAGTGCCTTCACAGCTTTTATCTCAAGAATTATTTTATCGTAACATACGAAATCTGCACGATATTTCTGTTCAAGAATGATGCCATTGTAATCCAAACTTATCTCAACTTGAGACTTAAATGGTATTTCAGCTTTAAGCAATTCAATTTCAAGACACTCCTGATATACTGATTCCAAAAAGCCACAACCCATGTTTCGATATACATTAAATATTGCTCCCTGAATCTCAAAGCACTCTTTCTTATACAGCAGATTATCCATTAATTACCTCACTGAAAACAATTCTTTTTTAACCGCGAAACACGCTAAAGTACGCGAAAAAATGTAATGTAATGTAAATAGAATACTTACATCATTGAGACAATTATTAAACATTTTCTTCATCTTCTCTTCTTTCGCGTCATTTCGCGCCTTTAGCGGTTGATGATCTTCCTTCTTTCCTGGTTACTACTGGTTCTTCTTCTACGGGGAAGATGTCTATCAAGTCCACGGAATACATCAACATCAGGCTGGCATCATACGCTTCGATAGCCGTATTACCATCTACATCAGCGATAGTCTGGCGCCAGTCTTCCCAGGGAAGCGGAACTCCTTGCGGCTCCATCTGACAGAAATACTGCAATACTAATGAAGCATCAAAGCTTTCCACCAGCGTGTTATTATCTACATCTCCATATCTTACTGAGCTCAGCAGACACAATGCAGATAAACCTTCTCCAATGTGTCCAAAGTCTTCTTCCATAGAGGAAAGATAAACCAGATCGGAAATCCCTTCACCAATATGTCCTAAATCCTCTTCCATAGAAGACAGCAGCACCAGTTCTGAAATACCAATACCTACATGATTCTCAGCTTCATTCATTGATGAAAGATGACGAAATCGCAAAAACTATATGGTACAAAAATGCATTTTTTAGTATATAATTAAGATTGTTCTTGACAAGATATTAAGATATATTAATTATATATTATATAAGGTGGTATGATGATAAAGATAA
>JAVCCT010000121.1 GCA_030765325.1 Candidatus Stygibacter frigidus
GTTACAGGTATCGCTATACGCATTTTTAATATTCTCCTTAATATTTTTAAGTTAAGATAATTGAATAACTACAATTGTCCATTTATTTATTTATTCTACTGTGTTGAGGCTATTATCCAGTCACCAACATTACCATTTAAATCCTGAGCAATCACGTCACATTTAATCTGAGTTAGAAAAAAGACCTGTCTTTGACTATCGCATAAAGTTTCATAATTTGCCTGACCTTTGGCAATTACCAGATCTGCATTGTAAAAGATATCAAGAAAGACTCTTGAACACATGCTGAGAAGCGTTCCAGCGCAATCCATTCCGGTATCTATAATTTTGGCAAATTTATCAATTCCAGCGAAGATGGCATCCTCTCTTAAAGCATCATTGATAACCGGATAGCCTTTAACTGCATAAGTGATCTGCTTAGGCATAATTTGCTCAATTAATAATCGGTCAAAAACAGTTTCACCTGCATTATCTCCTAATATTAAAATATTATCAGCTTTTTCTATTTCTGCTTGAAGCCTGTCCAGTTGCTTTTTATCTATGCTTTTGGTACGAGAAGAATGCAGGCTTTCCTGAAAGCGTTTATCATCCCAGCCATTATATAGTGCGAAATCCAGAATATTTCCTGCTATTGCAAAGCGAATTGCCATCTGGAGGGGATTGTCACATGTTGTTATTTCTTCTCTTATTGCGGGAGCTATAGCCAGGGCTATTTCATTTGCTTTATGTTTAATTTCTGCATAAGGATCATTATTAATTGTTTCCTTACGGATCAACGCATGGATTTCTCTGCCTATTAGAGCAGGGGTTTTTGAGTAATCCATTTTTGAAGCCAGGAATAAAGCGGATCTTAATACTCTTTCGATCAATTGTTCATCATCTGAAATTTGCTTCACAGCCTGGATTGTCTGTCGCATCAGGCAGGGGATGCAATCATGAAATGTTTTCATTAATTTACTCCATAATAAATCAGGAGTAGATTAATCTACTCCTGATTTCCATATTTTATTTACTTTTCTGTTTTTTCTTCTGTTAACTCAGATAATCTACGGGTTATATTGTCAAGCTGATTTTTGAACCATGACTGCTGCTGCTGGAGAACATCCTTTTCCTGAACAGCTACGGGCTCACGATCAAAGCCATAATCTGCTGGATAGTTTCCTCTGGATGTAAAATTTTGTGCTCTGCGACCAATTCCTCTACCAAGACCTCGTCCACGTCCTATTACGAATCCAAAGCCTCTTTCAAATCTTCCCGGTCGATCATTTCCCGTGCAGTATCCCGCCTGTCTTCCTGTCCTACTACCACGTCCTTCTGGTCCTGTTCCATCTCCATAAGGCATAATTTACCTCCTTTCTTATTTTGTCCTTCGATTTACATTTCGATTGCGTCCACATAAAAATAGCCGAAGTCCATTTCTGATTAGACTTCCAAAACCTCTCCCCGGTAAACCACTTTGGTTTCCTGGTCTTTGGTTTCCTGTGCAATATCCAGCTCCTCTGCCAGTCTTGCTACCACGTCCATCTGGTCCTGTTCTATCACCATTAGGCATATCATCACCTCCTTGAGTGTTTTTTTCTTTCTCGATTACCGCGCCTTTGATTTCTGCCACAGCCCGGCATGCAATAGTGCTCTTGCTGCCAGGTGCCTGACATCCATTCTTTGATAACTAAATCCGTATCGCCTGCTAAAAATGCTATTACCTCAATACCAGAACGAATTGCTTCTCTTTGCATTTGACGACTGATCGCTCCGCAAATCAATATATCTACACCCGCTTCTGAGAGTAATTGCATCTGCCTACCCACCAGTTGCTTTGGAAGTGCTTGATCTGCTATTTCGATGATCTCACCAGCATTGATCTGGTAAAACTTGAAATTTAGTGCTTCATCAAAAACAGGTGAAATTCTTTTATTCCACTCTGGTATAGCTATTAGCATAATCACTCCTTATAAATACATAGATAAGTAATGCAAAATTCATGCCAGATATCTGATAAAAAGATAACTGTATATTTAACAGAGGCTTAAATCGAAAAGGGAATTATAGGTAATGAGAATTGGTAGCAAAGATGAGAATTTAAATATTGAATTGGTAGCTGCTATGCTACCGAGGAGGCTTGTAGCGTGAAGCAGGAAGTTGGATATGAAGCTTTTTCAGTTTGCGATATAAGGTAGATTTATGCATTTCAAGCTCACGAGCAGCAGCATTTCGATTATAATTATTTTTTTTAAGTATTTCTATAATTAACTGTTTCTCAGTTTCTTGTTTTACTTGTCTGATAGTATGATATTGCCTGATATTATGCTGGTTTAGCAAAAATTCTGGAGGTAGATGTTCGGGCTTTACTACTTCATTTTGACAGAGCACAAAAGCTCTTTCAATCACATTTTCCAGTTCTCGGATATTTCCCTGCCATTTTTGAGCCATTAGAATAGTCATAACTTGCGGTGCAACAGATTTGATATTTTTGTTTTGGAGAAGATTAAATTTAGTAATAAAATGTTCTACGAGAAGTGGGATATCTTCTTTTCTTTCACTTAAAGGGGGGAGCTCCAGCTTTATCACATTAATTCTGTAAAATAGATCTTCTCTAAATTTACCCTCATCCACAAGTTTTGAAAGGTCTTTGTTTGTGGCAGCAATAAATCTTGCCTTGGTGGTTTCTGTTGTAATCCCACCTAAGGGCTCATATTCATGTTCCTGTAATACCCTAAGTAGTTTCACCTGCATTGCAAGAGAGATCTCTCCTATTTCATCAAGGAACAAAGTCCCTTTATCTGCCATAGCAAATCTGCCTGGCTTATCATGGTCAGCACCAGTAAAAGCTCCTTTTTTATATCCGAA
>JAVCCT010000023.1 GCA_030765325.1 Candidatus Stygibacter frigidus
CTGGGTCTACCATCAGGAAATACTGTGGGTATTGTAGATGTGCCCGGTCATGCAGATTTTATCAATACCATGGTATCGGGAGCCTGCGGGATAGATTTTGTGCTTTTGGTCATCGCAGCAGATGAGGGGATCATGCCGCAAACCCGGGAACACTTACAAATTATGGAATTATTAGGAATAAGCAAGGGAATAATTGTATTAAATAAAATAGATATTGTGGATGAAGAACTTGTGGAACTGGCAGAAGAAGAAGTTTTTGAATTTGTGGAAGGCACCTTTATGGAATCAGCAAAGGTCCTCAAGGTTTCGAGTCTGGATCAATCGGGGATAGGAGAATTGATAGAGGAAATTGATTCTTATGTCAATGAGATACCTGCGCGTAGTACAGATGGATTTTTTAGGATGTATATCGACCGGATATTTACGGTGGAAGGTTTTGGATCAATTGTAAATGGTTCGGTTCTTTCTGGTAAAATAGTTAGTAATGCCACGCTGTATTTACAACCCGGAGGGCGTCAGGTGCGCATTCGACGCATAGAACGTCATGGCAGTGAGACTGACAGCGTGCAAGCGGGAGATCGGGCAGCATTGAATCTGGTGGGATTTAAGCAGAAAGAATTTTCCAGGGGCACATTGCTTTCAGAAAATCTGATCAAGCCAACTAATCTGATAGATGTGAAGCTGCAGCTATTTAGTGGAGAGCGGAAACTAAGTATCTGGAATCAGTTGATATTTTTGATGGGTACCGTAAAACAAATGGTGCGGATTCATCTGCTTGATAAGGACTCCTTAACTGGCGGAGAAGATGGATTGGCACAGATATATTTGCCAAGAGAGATCGTTCCGGTGATAGGAGATAAATTTATATTACGGCTTTCATCAGGGGACCTCACACTTGGTGGTGGAGAGATAATTGATCCTTATCCGCTACATCACCGCAGGCGGCGTTCGCAGCAGATAGAGATAGTTAAAAAGCTTTCCAGTGGTGATCTTATTGAGATCATTGCAGCAGAAGTGCGGAAAAATGTGTTGCCGATCTCTCTTGATCAGATAGCAGAAATGATCAATCAGAAAGTCGATAATCTTACTGATATTGTGTATTCCAGTCTGGCGGGAGATATTGCCTTTTTCCAGAGTGAAAAGCAGATTATATTGTTGATGACCAAGCAGAAGACAGCATTTAAGAATAAAATATTGAATAGTATCAGATTATTTATTCAGCAAAATCCGCTAGCAGAAGAGGGACGCAGTTTTCATGAGCTGATGGGTATATTTGGTGAAGAACGTAATGATGTGACCAAAGATGCCCTGGTGCAATTACTGGAAGAGATGGAAGCAGATATGCAGTTGCGAAAGGCAGGGAAAACCTGGGTGCTGTATAGCCATAGTGTCCAATTGGATCCAGAATTTAACCGTAAGGTACAGGTGATAGTAAGGCATCTGCTTGATTGCGGATTTGCTGTACCATTGTTGGCAGGGATAACTGAGGCAGCAAAGGAAAACGGGATTCAGGAAAAAGAACTGAAGCTGATCCTTCAGCAATTGGTGCGCCAGGAAGAGATCATTCATTATCAGAGTGTGTATGTTCACAGCCAGATAGTCAAGCAGGCGCAGGCAAAATTGATCAGTTTTTTGAAGCAGCATGATGAAGGCATAGCTCTGGGACAATTCCGGGATTTACTAAATACAAATCGTAAGATGACAACCCTGCTGCTGGAATATTTTGATAAGAAAAATATAACAGTTCGCAAGGGGGATGTACGCCAGTTTACGATGCAGTATAAAAGATATCTGGAGAGTTGAAGCTTAGCCCATCTTTCGAGAAACAACCGCTAAGTCATTGAAAAATAACAAACCGGTTTTAAAATTGGCAACTACAAATGAAATGGGTAATCTTTGATATTTTTACCCTTTATATAGTTTTATTCATCATTAATCTGAACATCAATTTGTGAATGATCATTATCACAGGTAATATCTATAGCTGCCAGACCAGAAACACCATTATCATGCAACATATTGGTTGCCCAGCCGGAAGAATTGGTCTGGGCAGTTTCGAAAGCCATATAGCCAAGATTGGTTTGGAACCCGACAATAGCATCTTCTACCGGGCTTCCAGCACTGTCATACACTCTGGCACTGATAGTGGAAAATGTTTCAGGATTGTTATCAGCATAGATGATGAGCGGATCAGCTTCCAAAGCAACAATTTCCAGCTGATCTTCCAGTATTGTTACACTGGTGTTGGCAGTAAAACCCTGATAAGAAGCTGTGATCATAGCGGTGATATCAGGTCTTTCACTATACCAGAAAGTGGCGTTTGCAATTCCATCGCTATTAGTGGAAACATGACTCAAGATGTCGCCAATTGAAGTAGTGAAAGTGATCTGCACGCCAGAAATAGGTGAACCAAATTCAGTGATAAGCTGCGCATAGATTTCAGAATAATTGACACTTGTGCCTTGATAAACAGTGTCAGGATCTGCCCAGGCAGTAAGAACTAACTGGGGTACTATAACATAAATATAAGTAATTATGGATAGTTCCTGATAGGTTGCTGTGAGCTCTACTGCCTCTTCTTCATCTCCTGTAAATATATAGGGAACTTCTACCTGTCCGTTAATATTGGTTATTGAACTCAAAGGAATGAAACCAGAACTTACCTCAAAATGGATAATGGCATCAGAAACGGGATTTCCATCATAATCAGTCAAGCTGGCGAACACATCAGTACTATAATCCCCAGAATCCAGATATATCGTGTCAGGAGCAGCCCAGATTTCCAATCTAAATGAGAGATCATCTACAATTTGTATTTGCAGTTCATCATCAGCTCCACTATAAGAAGCGTGAATTGTGGCAACTCCTATTTCGTTCCCTTCATACAAGAATGTTGATTCTGCAACTCCATAAATATTTGAGATCCCAGATTCTAAAATACTACCCATATTTGTGCTGAAATTTACCTGTGCCCCTTCTATATCTTCACCATCTTTTGTAATTTTTGCACTGATATTGCAACTATTTATTGATGAACCAATGTGCAGCGTATCGAGATCAGTGCTGATAATAAGACTTATACTATTGACAATGTGGATGTTCAGTTGATCCTGGGCTCCCTTATAGGAGGCGCGAATTGTGGCAACTCCTGTTTCGTTCCCATCATACCAGAATGTTGATTCAGCAACCCCATAAATATTTGAATTTACATTCTCTATGATCTCGCCAAAATTTGTACTGAAATTTACCTGTGCCCCTTCTATATCTTCACCATCCCTTGTAATTTTTGCACTGATATTGCAACTATTTATTGATGAACCAATGTGCAGCGTATCGAGGTCAGTGCTGATAATAAGACTTATATTTGGTGAAGTGGGATTGCGGTCATCACACCCACTAACAAAAAATATTATTAGAAAGACCAATAATGTGGCTAATAAGATTCTTTTCATATTATCCTCCGCTAATTAGAAAGCAAATTATGTTCCTATTTTGTTATTTATTAATTGATAAAATAATTTTATTCCAATGGGAATAGATTTCTCCGAGGGTAAAAATCTATCACTGTGCAAGGGATAAACTTCCTTTCCCTGCGCACCGAGCCAGAATAATAAACCACCCCATCGCCCGGCTATAAAACCAAAATCTTCACCCGCCATGGTCATTTCTGCGGTTTGAAAATTCACTTCAGCTTGTCTGGCAGCAATTATCAGCTCATCCAGCAAAACAGCAAAATTATATACTTCCTGATATTCAGCCAGATATTTGAGAGAAATCTCTACTTCATAAGCAATGGAGACTGCGTGGCAAATAGCTTTCAGTGATTTTTTAAGGTCAGCTATCCGGGTTCTATCCGCAGCTCTTATAGTCCCGGAAAGCAGGCAATGAGCGGGAATAGCATTGCGTACAGAGCCAGCGTTCATCACACCAAAATCGCAGATAAACCGTTCATCTGATTTAACTATATGCGGAAGCTGCTGCACTGACTGATACACTTCTATACCTGCCTGCAGGGCATTTTTGCCTTCCTCGGGCATGGCAATATGAGTAGATTTCCCTTGAATGGAAATATCAAATTCTGCTGTAGCAGCAAAGAAATTACCTGCCTTACTGCTAATCTTACCCACAGGCAGATCAGAACTTACGTGCAGAGCATAGGCAGCTTCAATTTCATATTTATCCCAAATGTTATCTTTCAGCACGGCTTCAGCACCTGATTGCCCTTCTTCTGCCGGTTGAAATAAAAATAGCAGATTCATTTCCGGCTGATCATTTATTACGCGTTCTATCAGTCCCAGAAGAATTGTCATGTGGATATCATGTCCGCAGGCATGCATCATTCCCGGGTGCAATGACTTGAAATCGCAGTCAGTATTTTCGCTGATAGGCAGGGCGTCCATATCTGCTCTAAATAGCAGATATTTGCCCTTTCCACCCTGATAATCTACCACTATTCCTGTAGGGCTGAACCTATGAATTTTAAGCCCTGGATAGGCTTTCAGCTTTCCCAGAATATATTCTTGCGTTTTGAATTCCTTATATGCCAGTTCCGGGATCTGGTGTAATTCTTTTCTAATTTTATTTAAATCCAGCATAATCACCTCACTTCAGAGCAATTGTCTACAAAGTTGGCTATCATTGTCAACAATTATTTACTTATATTTCTAACTTGACCGCAAATTGACTTATATTCCTCTTTGTTTATGAGAAAGTTACGTAAAAATATTTTTTTGGCTTTTATACTGATCGCTGTCAGTTATCCACTCTGGTCAGATGATGGACCCTATGTTTTCTGGGAAAATAACCTGCCGGTAGCAGTAACTATTAGGGATTCTCAGGTTTTTCGTGACACCCTATCGGCAGATAATAGGGGTGAATTCCTTCTGGACTGGTCAAATGGAAAAGCAAAACCCGTTGTTTTGAAAAAGGAATTTACGCAATCGCCCACCAATCAGCCCAAACCTGCCAGGATACTTGCCATCAGTGATATTCATGGAAATTTTGATGGCACGGTAGAACTGCTTCTCACAGCAGGAGTGATGGATAAAAATTATAACTGGATATATGATGGCTGCCTGATAATCCTGGGTGATGTGCTTGATCGCGGAGATTACACTACGGAATGCCTGTGGCTGCTTTACTCTTTATACACTCAGGCAGAAGGAAAATTGATACCAATCCTTGGCAATCATGAAAATATGACCCTTGGTAAAAGAATTCATAATATGGATGGCAAATACGGACTTACCCGCAAACTTCTAAATATGAGCTATAATGAACTTTATGGTGAAAATACCCTTTTGGGCAGGTGGATCCGCAGCTGGCAGGCTTTGCTCAAACTTGATGATCTGCTTTTTGTTCATGGAGGCATTTCTACCGGATTTGCCCAAAAGTATGAAGACCTTGATCAGGTGAATACAATTGTCTGGGATTATTATCATGGCAAAGAAGACCTGTTGGAAACTGATCTGGATTTCTTGTTCCGCACCAATGGACCTTTCTGGTATCGCGGATATTTCTATTCAGAAGAAAAGTGGGATACTGCCAGTCCTGAGATCATTGATGGCATTTTAAGTGAATACAGCCTGAAAAATATTATCGTAGGTCACACAACTTATGAAAATATCCATTACGCTCAGGAAGGTAGAATAATTGCCATTGATGCCGGACTTAAATATCAGGAATCAGGTGAAGCGCTGTTAATCCAGGATAATAGTTTTTTTGTTCTTGCCCCCGATGGCAATATCACGGAATTAAAACCCTAAAAATCTTAAGAGGATAGATATATGAAAATACCAAAATCATTTGCCAGTGATAATAATTCTGGCGTACATCCCGCAGTGATGCAGGCTTTGCAAAACGTTAATCAGGGGCATTATATCGGTTATGGTGATGACCCTTTCACGCAGGAAGCTATTGATAAATTTAAATTGCTGCTGGGTGATGATATTGAAGTCTTTTTTATGTATAACGGCACTGGTGCTAATACTGTGCTGCTTAATACAGTTACCCGCAGTTATCATTCCATTATCTGCCCGGAGTCTGCCCATATAAACGTAGATGAATGTGGTGCTCCCAGTGCTATAACAGGATGTAAAGTAGAATTTATCGCAACCCCTGATGGAAAATTGACCCCCGAACTTATCAAAACCAGGCTGCATGGAATAGGTTTTGAACATGCTTCCCAACCCAAAGTGGTTTCTATCACCCAGTCTACAGAATTAGGCACTTTATACTCATTGCAGGAGCTTAAAATCTTAGCTGATTTCTGCCATGCTAATAACCTGCTTTTGCATCTTGATGGAGCCAGAATTGCTAATGCAGCAGTAGCCTTGAACTGCACTATCAGGCAAATGACCACTGATACCGGGATTGACCTGATGTCCTTTGGCGGCACTAAGAATGGGATGATGTTCGGCGAAGCAGCGATATTTTTCCGTCCTGAGCTGGCAGTAGATTTCAAATATTTCCGCAAACAGGGTATGCAGTTACATTCCAAGATGCGTTATATTTCAGCTCAGTTTTCTGCTTTACTTACCGATGATCTCTGGTATCATAATGCCTTACACTCCAATAATATGGCAAAAAAACTGTATAATGAATTATCCGAGGTGAAAGGCATCACAATTACTCGTCCCTGCGAAG
>JAVCCT010000326.1 GCA_030765325.1 Candidatus Stygibacter frigidus
ATAGTATCTGACCGATAATGTCCAATAGTATATTATTTCAACCACTTACGTTATCTACAAATCAATAAGTATCTTCCATAAAATAATTAAACATTTAGTAAAATATAACTTGCCAATAAATCGTAAGTCTATATATTTGATACAGTAAGACGTGAAGTTATGGAAGAATTTTTCCTTAAAATCAAAAACTTTTGGAGAAATCTATAAAAAACTCGGAGGAAATTATGCGTAAACTTATTAAGGTTGAATTAGAAATCGGAGATATCCCAATTGAAGACATTGTCATTGATCCACAATGCAGAGATGAAATTCCACAGATACTATTAGGACTGCAAGCATTATTTAAAGATGAAGAAACACGAGATAACATATTTCAAATTCTTGATAAACTTAATCCCGAAGGCATCAATACAAATTTTGGGCGACCCGGAATGTATCTATGGACAATATTTGTTCTTGCAACCTTCAAATTAATCAATAATATTGATTACGATAAATTGCAAAACTTAGCCAATAATCATAGAGATTTAAGGCAGATGCTTGGAATCTCTCCATATAATCAAAAAAGATATTCACTGCAAACATTGAAAGATAACATCAAATTATTCACTCCTGAAATAATTGCTGAACTCAACGCAGTAATTGTTAAAAAAGCTCATAAAGTAATGGAAGTTCCTTCTGATGAAGTAATTAATGCCAGATGTGATTCTGTACACGTACCTACTAATGTTCATTTTCCTACTGATATAAATCTACTTCTTGATGCTATTCGTAAAGTTCTTGTTTTAACAATGAAGATTTCAGCAGATTTAAATCTAAAAGGTTGGCGTGAAGGAAAGTCTATTATTAAAAAAGCAAAAATCGCATGTCGTAAAATTCAAAAGATTAAGCATTCAACTTCAAAAAACAAAAAGAAGAAACAAGAAAAAGAAGAAGCTATAATAGCAGTATATGATTCTTATCTTAAATTAGCAACTGCCATAATCAAAAAAGCTGAAGCAAGTCTCGAAGATTTAATCAATATTTCAGATATGAAGTTATTAAAAAATATTAATGAAATCAAGGAATTCATATTTGATGCAAAACGTCAAATAGAGCAAATTAATCGTCGCGTTTTGAAAGGAGAAACAATTCCTCATAATGAAAAGGTGTTTTCTCTTTTCGAAAGACATACCGAATGGTTATGCAAGGGTAAAGCCGGAGTATCGCAGGTTCTTGGATTAAATGTTTGCATTATTACAGATCAGTACGGATTTGTTTTAGGGAATAGAGTAATGCAAAAAGAAAGCGACAGTGATGTTGCAGTACCAGTTGTCAAAGCAGCCCAATCGCATTTTTCCAATATTTCCAGTTGTAGCTTTGATAAGGGTTTTCACAGTCCGCATAACCAGACATTACTACTACAATATTTGGAAAGTGTCTATCTCCCTAATAAAGGAAAGCTATCAAAAGATCGTAAAAATATTGAATATTCTCCTAAATTTTTGGATGCACGTAAGGCACACTCCAAAGTTGAAGGCTCTATTGGTTGTCTTGTAAATCACGGATTGGATATTTGTCGTGACCATGGAATAGATGGTTTTAAAAGACATATTGCGACTGCAATGGTTGCACGAAATATTCAGCACCTTGGAAGTATTATTCAAAAAAAGGAATTGAAGAAATCTCATAAAGCAGCGTAGTATAACCGCTAGTTTGTTAATCTTGCCACGATTTTAAAACATGACCACTGTGTTTGAAATTGAAAGTGATGTTTTTTTTCACAGATATTCATTGTTTATGTAGCGAAACTTTGAAAATAATTTCTTATAAACGATAGTAAACTATAATTTCGGTGAATTAGTGCAAGCTGTTTTGACTCTTGTTTTACGATTTAGCTACTTTTCGGTCAGATACTATATAGTTACTTTCACAGCACAGGATAACTGGAGCGGTTCTGAACTTTTAACGTTTACTCTTAATGATGATTCCGGCAGAGCAGTACTTGCCTCAGATACAGTTTTGGTTACAGTAAATCCGGTCAATGATGATCCCACGATTGCATTACCGGAATCTTTAGTATTTGATGAAGATGATGGCTTGACAGAAGACTTTGCACCATATATTGCTGATATAGATGAAGACGAACTGGATTTAACAGTCACCGGAAATGTTAATATCACTGTTGATATTGCTGCTGCGGAAGTAACTTTTGGAGCTGACCTAAACTGGAATGGAACTGAAGAAATAGTCTTTACTGTTAATGATAATCAGGGTAGAGCAATAGCAAGTGACACTTTAAACATAATTGTCACTCCTGTTAATGATCCACCCACTTTAGAAAATCCAATCACTGATTTCAGCTTTGATGAAGACTCCTCACACAGCTCAATAGACTTGAATGATGTGTTTGATGATGTTGATGTAATTACTCCTCCTGTTACTCTTAACTGGGATGATGGAGAAAATGACGATGCTATAGGTCTTGGTATTAGTAGTGAATTTTCTGTTGCAAGCCGTTGGACTCCTACGGAACTTGCTTCTTACAATGGTTTACAAATACAGAGTATCAGATTTTTCCCACGCGGAGCCAATTCCACATATACTTTGAAAGTATGGACTGGAGCAAATGCAGCTAACGAAGTTTATTCTGAAGTTTTGAGCGGATTAACCATTGACTCCTGGAATGATATTACACTTACGACTTCTGTTACGATAGATGCCAGCGAAGAACTATGGTTTGGCTATGAAATTGACCAGTGGACAATTGAGAATCCTGCAGGTTGTGATGCAGGTCCGGCAATTGCAGGCTATGGTGATATGGTATATTATGCTGGAAATTGGTACTCTTCGAATAATACTTTTAATCTTGATTACAACTGGAATCTCCAGGCAGTAACCAATGGACGCGGAATGCAGAGACATTCTATCCCTGAGATTGTAAAATCAATACATCAGGAAAACAATTTGTTCAACCTGAGAAATTCTAATAGCTCACAGACACGTATAAATAGAGATCGTGCGATATCTGATGAACTCACCTATACTTATGCCGGTAACACGCATATAAGCATTGCAATTGCAGAGGGAATCGTCACATTTACTCCTGATGCTAACTGGAATGGAAGTGAAACTATCACATTTACGGCAACTGATACTGCAAATGTCTTTATAACTGATGAGGTAGCTGTAACTATTGATTATGTAAATGATGCTCCGACTGTAGGAACGGCATTGGTTGATTTCAACTTTGATGAAGATACGATCAACGATTCAATCGACTTAGATGACGTGTTTGCAGATCTTGATCTGATTTATGGTGATGAACTGGTATATACTTACGAGGGGAATAGCAGTATAGCTGTAGCGATTGAAGCCGGGATTGTCACATTAACACCTGCTGCTGACTGGAATGGCAGTGAAACAATCAATTTTGTAGCCACTGATGAAAGCCTGGCTGAAGTATCTGATGACGTGATGGTCACCATCAATAATATTAATGACATACCAGTAATAGAGCTGCCTGTCCTGCTGCAATTTGCCGAGGATGATACGCTGATAGAAGACTTTGCCCCTTATCTGGAAGATATTGACGGTGATGATCTTATCCTGACAGTCTCCGCAGGAAATAATGTCCAGGCAGAAATAAACGGATTTATGGTTACATTCACTGCCGCAGATAACTGGAACGGAGAGGAAATACTTACCTTCACGGTGAGTGATCAGCAGGGTCGTGCTATTGTTAGTGATGAGGTCAATATCATTGTGGACGCAGTTAATGATCCTCCTACCTTGATATTACCGGAATATATCTCATTCAACGAAGATGAAAGCCTGGTCTTTGATATCTCTTCTTATGCTGAGGATATAGACCTTGATGTTCTCAATATCATCAACGTTGATTATGATGAAGAGAGCCTTTATAATGATTTTGCCGGGCTGCAGATCAATTTTAGTGCTGCTGATAACTGGTTTGGCTCCACGGAAATTACTATTACTATCACCGATAATGCTGAACGTGAGGCAGTATCAGACGTGATCACGGTAGAAGTACTGCCAGTTAATGATCCACCGGAAATAGCTTTGCCGGAAAGCTGGAATTTTGCGGAAGATGGAATTCTGGATGTAGATTTTACTGATTTGGTAAGCGATATTGATAACGAAGATAGTGAACTTACATTGACCTGCAATGGCAATACTAATATTTACGTGGAAATAACAGAACTTGCCGTAACTTTCACAGCTTTGGCAGACTGGAACGGATCAGAAGAACTAATATTCACGATTGATGATAATATGAACAGAGCTATTGATGCCGATACAATTACAGTAGTGGTAAACTTTGTAAATGATCCACCTACAGTAGCAGCAGGGCTGGCAGATTTCAGCTTTGCAGAAGATACATCTGATAGCACTATTGATCTGAATAACGTTTTCTCTGACGCCGATCTGGATTATGGTGATGAGCTGGTATTTGCTTACGAGGGGAATAGCAGTATAGCTGTAGCGATTGAAGCCGGGATTGTCACATTAACACCTGCTGCCGACTGGAATGGCAGTGAAACAATTATTTTTACTGCCACAGATGACAGCCTGGCAGAAGTATCTGATGACGTGATTATTACCATTAATAACGTAAATGATGCTCCGGTGATTGACCTTCCGGATACTTTCGATTTTACTGAAGATGGACAACTAACCGAAGATTTCAACGCATATCTTAATGACATAGATTCGGAAAGTTTAACGCTATCCTGTTCAGGAAATGAAAATATCACTGTGGAAATAGAAAACCTGAGCGTAGTTTTCAGCGCTGAAGCAGACTGGAACGGCAGCGAAGTGGTCACCTTTACTATAAATGATAACTATACCCGTGCCACAGCCTCGGATACAGTAATAGTTACTGTTACTCCGGTGAATGATGCACCAGTTATAGAATTACCGGAAAACTTTGCTTTTAATGAAAATGAAAGTTCGACTGTTGATTTCTCTGAGTATGTTTATGACGCTGATGATGACGAATTGGTTATTTCAGCTATAGGAAACAGCAATATTCTGATAGATATTCAAGAGCTTTCAGTAACATTTTCTGCTGTTGATAACTGGTTTGGCAGCGAATCAGTTACTTTTGCTGTTGATGATCAGGTAAGCCGGGCAACAGCTCAAGATACAGTGGAAATAGTTGTGTTACGGGTGATTGAATATGGCGATATAGATGATAATGGCGATGTGGAAAGTTATGATGTCTCTCTTCTCTTACAGTATGTGGTTAACCTGGATCCTCTACCCGAAGATCCAGCTCCCTGGGATGTATGGCGTTTCCTGAGAGCCGATGTAGACTTGAGCGGTCGTATAATGGCTTATGATGGTGCACTAATCCTGCAATTCATCGTTGGAGTTATTGATGAACTGCCCGTTCGTGATGCAAATATCTGCGAAGATATGCGGTTAATGATCTCTTCCGATGATAATTATCTATATATAGCCGGGACAGATGAAATATTCAGCCTGGGTTATCAGATCCTGGGAACAGAGAATTTACAACTGGACTCACCGGAATTAATGCAGAGTAACTGCCTTTTCAGTACCAATGACAATAAACTGGCTCTGGCATCTGCATCCGCTCTCACTGGCAGAATACTCCGTATTCCTTATGACAGAGTACGTTCGGCAAACAGCAGTATCCACCTTGAACTGGAATGCAACGGGTATATTTACACTATGAATTATGACTTCCCGGAATCAACCCCGGAAGTTACTCAGTTAAAAAGCGTCTATCCCAATCCGTTCAATCCGGCAGCAACGATCAGCTATGAACTTTCACAGCCGGGGAATGTCACGCTGGAAGTTTATAATCTCAGGGGACAGAAAGTGGAAACACTTGTTAATAAGCAGCATACAGCAGGTGAATATCAAATCGTCTGGGATGCTATCAATCAGCCAAGTGGTGTTTATCTCCTGAGGTATGTCACTCCTGATCATTCTGAA
>JAVCCT010000255.1 GCA_030765325.1 Candidatus Stygibacter frigidus
AAAGCTTAAGTAAAATGAATTCCCGGCAAAGGATCAGAAATATCATAGCGGGTAAACCAGCCGATAGATGTGGATTCTGGCTGGGAAATCCTCATCCTGATTCCTGGCCTGCTCTGCATAAATATTTTGGTACTTCCTCAGAAGAAGAATTGCGTCTGCTGCTTAAAGATGATTTCCGCTGGATAACGCCCTGGGACGCCTATCATCATCCTGAAGGTAAACCCGTATTTGATATGCAAAGACCCGGGATTACACTCTCCGAAGGTGGAGTATTTGCTGATACGGTATCTGTAGATGAAGTAGAAGCTTTCGACTGGCCTGATCCTGCCTATCTTGATTTTTCAAAATATATAGAAACATTGCATAACGCAGGTGAGTTTTATCGTGCTGGTGGTTTATGGAGTCCCTTTTTCCATGAAGTCTGTGATTTCTTTGGCATGGAAAACTACTTTCTGAAAATGTATCTTAATCCTGATGTGGTTCATGCTGTAACACGTCACCTGATAGAATATTACCTGGCAGCGAACCGGCTGTGTTTTCAGCAATGCGGAGACTTGATTGATGGTTTCTTTTTCGGTAATGATTTTGGCAGTCAAATTGATATTCTGGTCAGTCCGGAACTATTTATAGAGTTTATTTTCCCTTATTTCAAAGATCTAACTGATTTAGGGAAGGAATTTGATAAGCAGATAATCCTGCATTCCTGTGGTTCTATATTTAGAGTTATGGAAAATCTGATCGGCTTAGGAGTGGATGCCTTTCATCCCCTGCAGGCAAAAGCAGCTAATATGGATGCTGATACATTGAAAACGCACTTTGCTGGCAAAGTAGCTTTCATTGGGGCAATAGATACGCAGGATCTGCTGGTAAATGGCAGCCCAGATGATGTGATTGCAGAGGTGCGAAGAATCAAACGTACCCTGGGTACTTCTGTAGTTATCAGTCCCAGCCATGAAGCACTGCTGCCTAATGTACCACCTGAGAATATTGAAGCGATGGCAATAGCTGCTACTGAGTAATGATATGATTAAATATATTTTACAGGAGAATTAATGGATAGATTATTAAACAATTTGAGCATTGCCATTGAACGCGGGAAAGAAAACCAGGATTCACCATATCCACCTGATCTAAAGGGCAAGCCAGGAGCCTATGAATACACTCAAGAGCTCCTCAATATAAAATGTGCACCTGATATGATCCTCAAACAGGGCATGATGCCTAGAATGGATAGAATCGGTAAAAAGTTTGCTGAAGGCAAGGTTTTTATCCCTGAAATCCTGATCGCTGCCAAGGCAATGAAAGCTGCCATGACTCTGCTTAAACCTTATTTTGATAATGGTGAAGTGCGACGCAAGGGAAAGGTGATCATCGGCACAGTTGCCGGAGACCTGCATGATATTGGCAAAAATATTGTGCGCATGGTGCTGGAAGGCGATGGCTGGGAAGTCTTTGATCTGGGAGTGGATGTGAATAAAGAGCAATTTCTGGCTACACTGCATGAACATCCCCAAAGCATTATCTGCATGAGTGCTCTGCTCACCACTACCATGATGGAAATGGAGAAAACTGTAAAGATCATCAAGCAGGAATCACCCCAGACTAAAATCTATGTGGGGGGTGCCCCATTAACCAGTAATTTTGCTGATAAAATCGGTGCTGACGGTTATTTTCCTGATCCTCATTCCCTGGCAAAACACCTTACAAAAGTGATATGATAATTCAAAGTTATAATTTCCCGACTGAAAAATTGCTGCCTGATGTTCCTCTCATCCTCACAGAGATGGGCTATCGCCCTCCTTTAAAGGATCATTTTCTATCCAGTCAGATTGATGAAGTTATTAATATAATTCCTGAATTTACAAATGCTCAGGCAGGATTTATAATTCTCCCAAAAGATACAATCTCCATCGAGAAAAAGATCATGATGCATAATCAAGAATTGTTCAACCCGGGCAGAATAATTATAGATCAAATGCAGAATGCCACAAATCTGGCTGTATTCATTGCCACTCTGGGCGTAAATTATGATCTCTTCTCCCATTCTAATAAACATCTCGACCTGCTAAGAGCTTATGTCATTGATACTATTGGTTCGCTGATGGTGGAAAAAGCTGTTGATTTGCTGGAGCAGAATATCAATGATTTGGCCCTGATAGAAAAGCAAAAATGTACCAGCAGGTATAGCCCCGGATATTGTCAATGGGATGTGGAAGAACAGCGTCAGCTATTTCAGCTATTACCAGCAGAATTTAATTGGGTCACATTGCATCCTTCCTGTTTGATGACTCCCCTAAAAAGTGTGAGCGGGATCATTGGTCTGGGTAAGAATGTTGTCAAATCTGAATATCAATGCTCAATCTGCCAGATGACATCCTGCTTCCGGCATAATAGATACCCAAAGGGGGAATAATGATATTAAGAAAGACTACTGAAGATAGTTTTCTGCAAAACAAAAGGCTTATTGCTCCTTTACTGGGCTATCCGGGTATTCAATACACTAATAACTCCAAAACGCAAGTTCAGCTTGAGCATGAGGCGCATTATGAGACTATCATGG
>JAVCCT010000182.1 GCA_030765325.1 Candidatus Stygibacter frigidus
CGCTCTTTTACTTTTTGCAGACCATAATGATCAGCATCCAGGATTTCTCGAGCTTCAGGAAGCTCAAATTCATGCATAACAGGACTTTCCCAAGGCAGGTCAAACAACCAGGTAAGGTAATTATGAACTACTGAGTATTCAGGCGACATTGTGCTTAGACGACTGAGTTTATTGATCTCCTCTTCTGCTTTCTGAGCAACTTCTTCGGGCAGAGGGAATTCCTTGAGCTTGTTTTGAAAATCTATCAAGTCAGCTTTTTCTTCGCGGGAAATGCCCAATTCTTTATGGATAACTTTGAGCTGTTCATTCAGGTAATATTCTTTTTGAATCTTATTCAGCTTTTCTTTTACATCAACATCAATCTTCTTTTCAAGCTTCAGTATCTGGATTTCCCGCTGGATGATACCAAATAACTCCCGGATTGATTGATTAAGATTATTGATCTCAAAAAGTCTCTGCTTTTCCGTTATCTCGATCTGGGTATTTGCCAGCACAAAGTAAAAGAAATCTCGCGGGTTGTGAGTCTCATTAATGGGTACAAGTGCTTCATCGGGGATGGATTTATTCAGTTTGATGTAATTTGAAAAAGTCCTGCGGAAACTCCGCAATAAAGCCTCAGTTTCCAGAAGTTCTGTAGTGATTTCTTTGGTGTCAAAACTGTAACTGGCTTTCAAATAATCACGTGAACGCGAAAATCGCTTGATCTTAACGCGAAAATCCCCTTCTACCAGCAGACGCAGATTGCCATCTGGAAGACGCAATACCTGAAGGATAGTACAGCGAGTACCTACCCGGTAAAGATCACTGACTTTGGGATCTAATTCGTTTTCTGTGACTCCTTTCTGGGGAATACAGATGATCGTCTTTGAGCGCACAAGAGCCTTCTCTGCTGCACTTATTGAACCATTTCTTCCTACCAGTAAGGGAGTTACGGTCTGGGGAAATACTATCGTGTTCCTGAGCGGAATCACGGGTAAGTAAGTCTCATTTATCTCGTTTTTATTTCTTTTTACTGCCATTTTAAACTCCAATTTCTTCTGTGCCAATAATTACAGGCTACAATAACTCGTCAACCATAAAATTAGCAGTCGCTGACTAAGAGTGATAAAATTCCTCACGACGATCGGTTATCAGGTTGTTAAACTCTGTGATAGATTTATTATCAGCATCTTCCGTCTCGATTTCTATGATACCCGTAAATTCTTCTGTCTGATTTGCCTGAAGCAATCTTTCACCTTTAGCATTTGTGATCTGGCTCAAACCAGTGAAATCATTACTAACCCCCTGATTATTTTCATAACCATTGCGATTAGATGTGATAGTGAAAACGCGATTTTCCAGAGCACGTGTGAGCATAGCCTGCTGACACCAGGGCAGCACCAGATTGGCTGGATGAGCAATGATCTGCGCACCATTAAGCATTAGCGTTCTTGCAGATTCAGGGAATATCCAGTCAAAACAGACCATCATGCCGATTTTAACATCATGCTTGGCAGGATATACTTTGAACCCAGTATCACCGGGTGAGAAGAATTTCTTTTCATGATAAAATAGATGTATCTTACGATAGAGATATGAAGAACCATCAGGATTGATAAGCATGCTGCTATTATAAAATTTATCATTATCAGATTCTGCGAATCCGACCACTATGCTGCATTTATTTTCCCAGGCAGCTTTTTTTAATACTATTGATGTGAGTCCTTTTTGAAAGGGTTCAGCGATTTGTGCCACTTCTGAGATATGAGCAAAGCTATAACCACTGGTAGCTAATTCAGGAAAAACCAGCAAATCAGCTTTGGCATTATTGACCATGTTGGCAATTTTCTCAAGGTTTTTTTCCTTTGCCAGAAACTCGGGCTGAAACTGACAAAATCCTACTCTATATTTCATGTTATCCTCCTCACAGTTGATATTATACTGCCATATATATAAATGACTATCCGGTTAGTTCCGCATAGGTAATTCCTTTTGCCACAACACACGCCTTTAGCAGTCGATCAAATATTTGGTTTCCAAAAAATCTGCGATTCAACCTATAACAGAATTCATCCAGATATAGCTGTAAATGTTTTTTATCTATTCCATGGAAAGTACCATTTAACCACGCTTTAACATTCCCTGAAATTATATGTACCCATTTTAACAGTTCATGTGCATTCTTTCCTGTTTTTGAAATAATGATTCTATCGTGCTCGTAATCCATTTCATCGGAAAGACTTGCATATACTTGCAATCCATCAGTTTTTAATGTCATTCCTGCTGGTATCGTTTCACTTAAAATTTTCTTTATCTCATCTTTGTTCACCGATTTTACTACACGCATCTTTGCAAAAAGCATGCTATCACCTTTAGTCGCTATCGAAACTACTACAGGAATTTTTTCTGAGCCTCTACCTTTTTTACTGTTCCCCTTAGAAGATCGTCCAATAAATGTTTCATCTATCTCTATAATACCATTCAACTTATACTGACTATCACGATCCCTCATTGCTGTCCTGATTTTGTGAACTATTGACCAAGCTGTTGCATAGCGTAGTTCAAGCTTCTTAGATAATTCCAATGTAGACATTCCTCGCTTATCATTACTCAATAAGTATATGATCCAAAACCACTTAACAAGCGGGGTTCTTGTTTTATGCATAATTGTTCCAGAAGTAACTGAGGCTTGATATCCGCACTGTTGGCACTGATATAGCCCCCTTATACTATGGAAATAATAGCTGTTATTTCCACAATGTGGACAAGTAAATCCATCTGGCCATTTCATTTTAAAAAGCTTGTCTCTACACTTTTCCTCTGAATTGTAAGTATTTTGAAACTCAAGAAAACTAATGCTTTCATATAAAGCCATTTATATACCTCCATATTTAATATTCGTGTTCTTTTTATTTTAAAAAGAACAATTTGTCAACACTTTTCGGATCAAATAGGATAGTCATTTATATATAAGCGTGCATATTGATAATTGTTATGAGAAAGCAGTCAATATATTTTTCATTTATATTAGAATCCCCCCGGAATTAATTTATAACTTGTCTTTGATAATTTTGTTGTGCATCTGTCGTCACCATCCGGGAGGTCTATCGACCATCCAGGAGGTAACTTAGCTTTGTTAAAGACCTCCCATCTGAAACCTTCAGGATGGTCGGAGACCTCCCGAATGGTTGACTCTTTTCAACATATATTATCTCCATTAGTTCCAGTTATTTAGACCTATTAGAATTGATATAAAACAGGGGGATGCCAGATTTTTCATTTATAGGACCATTGAACATATAAATGCCCTCTCTGGGGGTAGTGATGGGGTACTGACTGGGTGATGGGGGTAAAAAACCCCTGAGAATAAGGATTTATTGCTCAGGGGATTTATAATTTGGGGCAATTATCTATTAGAAAGCAAAGGCGAGTCCCACAGTAACGGAATTATAATCTCCGATGTTATAGTCCGCATTAAGATTGACTATCCCCAAACGGAATGAGGAACCTAAAGTTAATCTGGATTTATTTTTGCCATCAGCTTTAAAGTCAATATTTATGGGAGCAAGGTCTGGATCTGCCTGAAATTCATAGGAGAATTCCATATTTGAGCTTTCCAGCATATATCCGGCATAAGGAGTGATGGAGAACATTCTGGGGCCGAAGGTTTTGCTAACAGTCAAGCCGGAAGTGAAGCCTTTGGCAGTAACATATTCACCAAGTTTGAGGGTTTGGATATAGGCTGCAAGTGAGATATCGACAGGTATAGGCAGAGGCAACCAGGCTTTGATATTGTGCTGAAGTCCAAGCCCAAGATAACTAATTTCTCCGAGATCTGGAACATCATAAGCAGGTATAAATCTGGCAGTTAACATAGTGCCAAAAAATGTACCAATGGATACTTGCGGTGCTGCGAGAGGCATGGCAGGGAGTTCGTCCAGCAAGCCGGTGATCTCCGTGGTAATATTCTCTTCACCAACAAATGCAGATCCACTTACACCTCCGGGTCCTACATAATTCACATCTTGACCCGGGAAGATAACTTCTACATGTTCATCACTTGGACCCACAACAGTAGGACCTTGCATGATAACCTCAAAATCCTGTTGCATAATTGCATCGATCACATAGTTGCGTACACTGGGATCAACATCTTCGGTCATTTGAGATGCTTGAGTACGATTGAAGCGAAAGGTGCCTGTTGTAGAGAAATAATCATCTTCATCACCAAAGAAAGTACCCATGGCTACGACACCAATTTCAAAATCTAAACCAATAAATTTGTCTTTGGGAGACTTGTGAAACCAGCCTCCATTAAGATCAGAGCCAAAACTTGAAACAATAGGTCCTACATAAGCTTGAGCAGAGTTTCCTGAAAGTCTTTCCAGGGTTGCATCAAGTCCCTCAGCGAATAGGGAGACCAATGACAAGGTAAAAATTAGAAAAACTATTAACAATTTACGATCCATTTTTTCCTCCTGATAATTAATAATCAAAAAATATACTCTAATCGATAAGTGTCAATACAATATTTAAGTTAGTTAGCATCCCCCCGGAATTAATTTATAAATTGTCTTTGATAATTTTGTGGTACATTAGTCGTCACCATCCGGGAGGTATAACGACCATCCAGGAGGTAACTTAGCTTTATTCAAGACCTCCCATCTGAAACCTTCCGGATGGTCGGAGACCTCCCGAATGGTTGACCCTTTTCAACATATATTATCTCCATTAGCTCCAG
>JAVCCT010000317.1 GCA_030765325.1 Candidatus Stygibacter frigidus
GAAGATAGTTTTCTGCAAAACAAAAGGCTTATTGCTCCTTTACTGGGCTATCCGGGTATTCAATACACTAATAACTCCAAAACGCAAGTTCAGCTTGAGCATGAGGCGCATTATGAGACTATCATGGCTCTCACAGATAATTTTCAGCCCGATATTGTCTTCCCGCTAATGGATATTTCCCGTGAAGTTCATGCGCTGGGCAGAAAGGCGGTATTTCATCATTTACCTCTTAAAGATGAAATTATTGGAGATTATTTTCCGGGCATGATATCTCAAATTGAGAAAAGAGTCCTGCTTGATTCTGAAAGGATCACTGAATATCTCCTTACCCTGGAGCTTCTGAAGAAATCCATGGCCAGCAATCAGATGCTTTGTGCCTATATCTCAGGGCCTGTTTCTCTGGCAGGTATGATCATGGGTATGAATAATCTGGCACTCTCTCTATTATTAAATCCTGATGCAGTTCATAACCTTCTTTCCTTGTGTTTGCATAAGCTGAATGAACTTCTGCCCCACCTAAAATCTGCTGGAGCTCAGGCAATATGCTTTCTGGAACCTACTGCCAGCCTGCTCTCCCCTCTCCAGGCAACTGAATTCTCTCTGGATTATCTCACTCAATTGATTTCTACCACATCTGATCTGGAACTTGACAGCATAATCCATATTTGCGGTAACACTTCTTCCATTATTGAGTTAATGACCCAAACCGGTGCTTCTGCGATTTCACTTGATTCCCCGGCAACTGGCATAGTTCTTTCAGATATTTTTAATAAATTCTCTTCACTACCCGTTCTTATGGGTAATATCAATCCATCGGGAGCAATACTTACGGGTACTCCTCAGGAAGTAAGATCAGAAGTGGATAATCTTCTTGATTCTATGAAAGATGTCCCTGATTTCATTCTTAGCACGGGTTGTGACCTGCCTCAGGAAAGTTCTCTTACCAATATCAAAGCCTTCTTTGATGCTGCAAGGAACTATTAAGATCATGACTAAAGACCGCTTGATTGGTAATATTATGGGCAGTATCGCCTATCTGATGTGGGGATTTCTTGCCCTGTATTGGAAACTGATAGTTACAGTATCTCCTAATGAGATTCTGGTACATCGTATTATTTGGAGTCTGGGCTTCATCATCTTCATCCTCGCACTCAAAAATGACTGGAAATGGTTTAATATCATCCGCAATAAACCGAAGTTCTGGCTCCTGTATATTGCCAGCAGCTTACTGGTTAGTATAAACTGGTTCACCTATATCTGGGCAGTTAATAATGGGCATACTGTCGATGCCAGCCTGGGTTACTTTATCAATCCACTCTTCAGCGTCTTTCTGGGAGTTGTGTTTCTGCGGGAAAAGCTTAATCGCCCCGAAAAGATTGCAGTTTCTTTAGCTATTCTGGGAGTGCTCTTTCTCACAATTTATTACCGTAGTCTACCCTGGGTGGCGATAGTTCTAACTATCTCATTTGGTCTTTACGGACTTATAAAAAAACAGGGTCCCCTGGATGGAATCCAGAGTCTCGGACTGGAAACTGCGATCATCTTTTTGCCTACTCTGTTTTATCTGTTTCACCTGGAAGCTACATCTCAGGCATCATTTCTTCATTGCAGTATGACCACAAATATTCTTCTGATTGGTTCAGGGATTGTTACAGCCACCCCATTACTGCTTTTCGGTCAAGCTGCCAGAAAAATTCCACTTTCAACTTTAGGTTTTCTGCAATACCTGGCACCTACTTTACAGTTTCTGCTCGGTGTTTTCATCTTCCGTGAGCAATTCCAGTTTCCTAAATTGATTGGATTTTCTATAATCTGGATAGCATTGATCATTTTCTCCATTGCCCGCTTTTCCAGAAAATATAAGATGTAATAATTTCACGATTTACTGCTTAATTATAATTTAATTTGACTACTTTTCGCATATTTAGATTGTGTGATTATAAAAATTGGTGAAATAAAAAGAGAATTATTCAAATTTCTATCAGGAGTATGAAAGTGAGAAATAGGATCAAAAAGCTAAGCTTGACGAGGAAGTTTTTCATCTCAATGACCCTGAGCGTAACCTTTCTTATGATCTTGCTTATCAGTCTGGAAATTTACCAATTATTCGATAAATACCAGCATGAAGTAGAACTCCTGCAACAAAGATCAATGGCTGATCAGGAAGACCTGATAAAAGATGAAGTTGATAAAACAATATTTTATATCAGAGAATTAATCAAATATAACCAGCAATTGCCCACAGTGAGTCAAAAGAACCTGCCTGAGATGAAACAATACCTGATCTCAGAGATCATTGACCAGCGCTATAGCACTGATGGATATTTCTTTGGTTCCGCCCGAAATGGTGATCCTCTCTTTTCCAATGGAATTATCACCCAGGGAACCGGCAATGTGTGGGATCTTACTGATCCGAATGGCGTGAAGATCATCCAGAAGCAGCATGAAGCATTTGATAATCCGAATGGTGTATTCACTCGCTATTCCTGGAGAAAACTTGGTCAACTTGAACC
>JAVCCT010000147.1 GCA_030765325.1 Candidatus Stygibacter frigidus
AAATATCCTGTAATCCAACCGTTAATCCAGCCGTAGCACCTTGACCAACGATATCAACCATTTCTGGTCCACCCTGAAAAACGCCAACCGTGAAAGCATCCTGGACAGCACTTTCTACACCAAGATAATCATAAGGGAATTGACCCGCAGAGAATGCTCCAGCACTTAGATAACGATCATAAAGGTAGTCATGACTACTAAGAACCAGGAATCCGCCAGCATCAAGATAAGTTGCCAAAGCTGCTTCATCATTAACTGTTAAAGTATTAGAACTTGTCCATTGTTCTCCGCATTCCCAGATAACCAGATCATAATTTGCCATATATGCAGCATCTGGTCCATCATTATCAGAGAGTTCTATTTCATAATAATCCCATGTTGCTCCGTAAGCATTTAGGATAATCTCATACTGTGGATATGTGTTTGTGTGACCAATGTCAATACTACCATCATCATCTACAAATAATATGCTTCCTAAGCCAGCATTTGGTTCCATCCAGGTGATCAGACCATTTTCAGTAACACTTACATTTGATGGGGGTGCTAAAGATGGATTCGTGTTGATGACAACTTCTACTGTATTAGAACCATCTGATTCTGTGGAATCAAAAACGGCAGTTACGTAATATTCATAAGTGCCATAAGCAAGATCCATATCATCATATTCACGAGAATCCATATCTTCTATATAAGTAATTTCTGCATCATCGCGATATACTTTGAAACCAAGCAGAAGTCTGTCTCTCAGGTTTGAATTCTGCTGTTTTGCCTGACTGAATAATTCTTTGTTTAACTTATGAACTTCAGTTTTCTGAGGCATACTGTTACTCGGCTTAATACGACCAGCAGGGTTCTCATAATCCCAGGTAAGATGTACATCATCTTCAGCAACTGCTGCTTCCAGATTTGTGGGAGCTACAACTGGTGCTCCACTGGCAGCAATTTCAATTATAAAAGCACCATTAGACAGTCCATGACCACCATCACCATAACTGTCGATAAAATGAATGATCCATAGACCAGAGCAAGGCTGAGTGACAAAATCTGCTATTTCAAAATCAACAGCATTTGTTCCGGCGGTAAAACCATCCGCGATCAATATATCTGTTCCAGTGGGAGAAGTCATCCATAATGACCCTTCAGAAGCATAGTTATCACTAAACAAATCACCTGTGATGTGCATACTGATAATAGCAGCATCTTCTTCTACCATTACAGAAGTCCAGCGATAGTCTATGTATGTATCATCATAGGGATTAGGATTATTTGGATAATTTGCCTGTGCAGGAGAATCTTCCAAAGTAAATTCCAGAGTCTCTATGTTGGGATTAGGATCAAGGACCGTTAATTGAAAATCATCTGTAGCAGTCATCACACCATCATCACCCATAAGGGTTATTATTGTTTGACCCATAGTGGATAAAGCTGTTATTGTCAGAGTATTTCCAGTGATTTCAGTTTCGGCAATTGCTGGATTTGTGTTATCATCCACTGTTACGGTAACATCACCATTAGGGCTTGAGAAAACTTCAGAAACATCAATAGTGAGAACTTCATTAAAAAAGGTTACCTGATCTTCAATAGGTCCTGTTAAGCCAAGACTATTAAATGATTCCACAGCATCCGGTACAATAGTCATTGCCCCAGTAACAGCATTATCGCCATAATATAATACATTATAGGCTCCAACAACGGCAAAGAATGGAATATATCCATTGCCAAAATCCCAATAATATGGATCAATATCTGTTGAGTAGGGTAAGCCATTATTCCAGTTAGTTTCACATATCAAATAAACTTCATCTTCATTTTGATTTGGCCACCAGGTAGCTAGTTGCGGCGCCGCCGCTTCACAACCACCTCAACCATAGCCTCCCCAGAAAATTACCACTGCTTTTCCGGCTTCCGTAAGCTCATGAATCGAGTGGGTTTCACCACTATTATCTGTCCAGCTGTAGTCATCTTCAATAACGCCACCAACTTCCCAGACAGCAAAGATTGATACACTAAGTATCAAGATAATAAACATAACTAAAAGTTTCTTCATCTTTTTTCTCCTAAGTCATTATTGCTTTCTAATTTACATTTAATTTACGACATTTTCACACTATATCTATTCTCAATATCTCTTATACCCTCATTTTATAACAAAGTACTATTGTCAAATTAAATATTATCAAATTGGAAATATTGCAGAACAGAAAATATTTACTGATGATAAATAATAGCAAGACCACTAATTCCGCTTAATTCAGCTCGAAAAGGAACTTTAGTTTTAATATGAATAATGTATTTACTCCGGTTTATTACATTTTGTGATAGAATCCATTCCTGGTCAAGATGAGCATCGGGATCAAGATATATATACCCTGTGTTTTGAGCTATCAGATTATGGAAAAAGTGGGTGCCTTGTGAAAAGTCTATCCTGAAATTCTCTAAAGTGGTCTCAACAATGATCTTGGCTCCGTTTATCTGATTCCATTTTACTGGTATACCCAGAAAACGGTCACTGCTTCCCCAGCGACCTGGTCCAATTAACACATAATTCAATTCACTTTCTCGCAGTTTCGCATTGTATTCTTCAATTTCTTTAACGATCTCCAGGGTTTTAGTAAGTTCAAATTTTTCTGGATCAACGATTAAGATATCCTGCATTTCATACTTGCCATTTCCCATCGCTTTTTCGCTAAATAACCAGGCTTGATCAAGATCAAGGTTTTCTTTTTTCAAAGTGATTATATCCTGATTCACGTTCATTGGTCTAACCTGAAGTATATAAAGTATAGCTTTTTTATTCTGATTTAAGGGATTCAGATCAAGAGCAAATTCTATTTCCACGGGTACACCCAGAGCAGCAGTACCAATTTCCAGGATTTTTTTCAGAGAATCTGCAAATGGGAAATCATTATATTTCAGCAGATTAGCAAAAGTGATTATTCTGGTTCCTTTCACGTATTTCCCGTCAACAAACTTCTGATTATATCCATCCCAATAGGCAGTAACATATTTCAGGCAATCATAATCTCCTGCATCTTTGATCAATACCTGCTTATAGGTGCTCATCTCACCCTTTGTGAGATCAAAATCACTATTCTTCAGGTCAATTGCATAAAAATCATGTTGAGCTTCACTGATCTGATCATCTGATTTCAAGATATTCATTCGGGGCCAGGAAGGAGAAAATTTAAAGGTTTTCAATCCATCTACAACGGCTTTACCCATTCCAACTACAATACTGGCGATACCATCTTCATGCTGCATCTGGAATACCGGATAGTAATTATATGATTGAGCTACTCCTGATACGTGAGGGTAATAGTAATCTCCTTGTTTCGATCCAGCTATCTGTTGAATCACCACTGCCATTTTTTCTTCTTCTACTTTAAAATTAAATCCTTCTATATAACTTATGGCATCTCGATTGAACACAGAGGCAAATATCAGCTTGATCGCAGTGCAGAGATGATGCAGCCTCACTTCAATATCAGGATGATTATTTGGCAGCATATACGTTTCATAAACCCCTGCAAAAGGTTGACTTTGAGAATCTTCCAGAAGCCCCGATGATCTCACGGCAAGCGGATAGTTTATATGAATTAATAGCTCGTATAGGTTGTGCTTCAGATCCTTAGAAATAGAATTCTCTAAGAAGAAGTTTTTAAGATCAGGGTCTATCCCATTTTCCAGAAATTCTTCCAGATTGTGTCTTTCACAAAATTCATCAAATTCATTTGTCCCAATTATAAATGTGCGCGGGATGCGAACTGTAAGCTCCTCGTAATGCCTTTCCCAGTCCATAGATACCAGCAAGGCATTTAAGAATGCAAGTCCTCTCCCTTTTCCACCCATAGATCCTTCCGATAGCCGTATCACTACATCATCCATATCAAGATATTGCGAATCAAATCTCATCATCTTTCCGCGCATCCGCAGTTCTTTCACTTCATGAAAAGCATTGATCAGAAATTCCCTGATAGCTTCTGTAGATTCAAAATCCTCTATCTCCACATAACGGATCCGTTTGGCAACCAGAAATTCTCCATGTGCAGCCAGCCAACCGGAAAAATGGTTATGTCGGCTGTGATATAGAGGAGATTCATCGGGTATTTCCCGAAGCAGTTCTTCAAATCGCGCTGTATTATCAGCTTTTCCAAAATAACTACCCGTTTTATCTTTAAAAATGAAATCGCCAAATCCCAGGTTTGCCTTTATAAAATGCCGGATATTCTCCAGATAGCTTTTAGAGTTTTTATTTAAAAAGCTGATCCCAATTTCTGATGCCTGACTTCTATTTACCGTCTCAGATGAATTTAATAATACTGGAAGTGTACTATTACGGGTTTTGATATATTTTATCAGATTAAAACCCGCTTCAGGATTCAGTTCATTATCTTGAGGAAATTTCACATCAGATATCACTCCGATCACGAATTCCTCATATTTATCAAAATATTCCACAGCACTCTCATAATCATGGCATAAAAGCACTTTTGGTCTTGCTCGCATTTGCAATCTCTTATTTACGTCATCAAGCTCAGTATTGATAAGTTTCTGGGTCTGCTTCATCACTTCCTGATATAGCACCGGTAAAAACTTGGAATAATATTCAATTGAATCTTCCACCAGAATGATCACACGCACCAATCCGACGTGAGTGTCATTAGCCACATTCCATTTATCTTCGATCTCTTTCACCATTGCCAGCAGCAAAGTGGAATCGCCATTCCAGGAAAACACATCGTCAATATGCGCCATTTCATCCGATTCTTTATCAATCAGCATCAGGTCATTCTTTACGTTCAATAGCAGTAATACCGGCATATCTGGTTTAGATGCTTTTATTTGTTCTGCAAAATCCCAGGGACTCAGCGAGCCTATCCGCATCATTGTGATAACCAGATTAAAATTATATTTATCCAGAATATTAAGGGCATCTTCACCTGTAGGCACAGAAATTATCCGCGGTGCTGTGCTTAGATTCAATTGCCGGTATTCACCAAAAACCTGCTCACTCAATCTGCCGTCCTGTTCAAATATAAAGGCATCATAAAATGAGGATACCAGCAATATTGTCCTGATCCGCTGTTTCATCAATCTATGAAAATTATCTTCTCCAAATTTAAATCGCTTATAATAGCGCCCTATATCATTCATCAATTCTCCCTAATACCAGATTTGATCATGTTTACGATAGATAAAGATTCTCTCTTCCTTATCAGAGTTTTTTTCTCGCAGCCAATACAATCCATTCTCTGGTATCTGTTCAAAATGTAGCTCATTTGCGTTAAAGGTAT
>JAVCCT010000007.1 GCA_030765325.1 Candidatus Stygibacter frigidus
CAAAATAAGTAGGTTCTTTAACTAAGCCGGTAATTTCACCGTTTACAATTTTCCAGCCAATTTCTGTAGTGAACTGGAAATTATTGCGGTTATCATCAATACTCCAGGTTTTGGTGTTATCCACGAGATATCCATGTTCAGTGTTAGCGATGAGGTCTTTGAGTGATCCTTTACCAGGTGCCAGACAGAAATTAGTCATTCTTACCAGCGGAATATCATCAGCGAAGCTTGCTACCATATTTGAAGAAGGTTGAAGGTTCAAAAGTGGAGCAATTTCACGTGAAGTCTGCTGGTCAACCAGAATACCATCTTTGATTATGTCACAGCGTCTGGCGGGTATACCTTCATCATCTACTGGATGATAGCCCATTCCACGCTTATCTGTGCTGTCAGAATATATATTTACTATAGGAGATCCATATTGGAAAGTTCCCAGCATCTTAGGTTTGATAAATGTTTTCCCGGCATAAGAGATTTCTTTTCCGAAGATACGGTCAGCTTCCGTGGCATGTCCCACTGATTCATGGAGCTGCAGTGCCAGATGTCCACCACCGATGATGATGTCAGCGCGTTCTTCTTCAATGCGGGGAGCGTCCAGCAATTGGATGGCTTCTTCTATAATGATATCAGTATTTTTTTCCATCTCAAGATTACGTAATACTTCAAATCCACCCCGACGACCATTCATGTGTCCCGGGAAAGTACGGCACATGGTTTCTTTGCCATTGGAAGCAAGCACATACATGGTTGGCAGAGTATCATAAACCAGGGTGTCCACAAAAGTTCCTTCAGTATTGGCATAAACCTTGTACTGACGATAGAAAGACACATAGGTATAAGAAAAGACGATTTTCTCATTTACCGTAAGTTTTCTGGCAATACTTTCCATCAGGTTGAGCTTGGTTTGATCATCCATCAGGAAGGGGTCTTCTTCTGGTTGGAAGATATAGCTCGCCTGCACTCCTTTAGAAGGAGTATATTTGATCTTCTGGTTCCGGAATTTTGCTCCGAGCCTGGCGTTTGTAACTGCCAGTTTAATAGTTTTATCTATCTCTCCAGTATTCAAAATATCAGTTCCGGCAAAACCCCAGCAACCATCAATAAGCACACGCACACCAATAGCCTGAGCGTCCATTGCCCTGCCATAATGCTTCAAACTGCCTTTCTGAAAAAAGATGGTTTCATTGTCAGTCGATGTATAGCGAACGTCAGCGAATGTAACGCCCATTGCCTTTGTTTTGTTAAGTATATCATTTACTAATTTTTTCATAAATTCCTCCCTCCTTAGATGGTGCCGGTTGACGATGTGATGTTAAATGAACTGATTGTCACATGCGGCATGCGATAGCTATCTATTCCAAAATGTCCATAATTCTGAGAAAATGGAATTGTGACCGCTTTATTTTCTATCTCAGTAATATTTTCCACGATGCGGGTGATTTTCTCTGTGAAACGGAGATTATTGATCACCTTGGTGATCTTGCCATCCTCGATGAGGAATGTCCCGTCACGGGTGAGTCCAGTAACTGAAGTTTCTTTGGGATTAATAAAATTCATGTAATGCAAAGAAGAAACATAAATTCCTTTCTTAATGCCGGCTATCATTTCAGCGAGAGTTTTATCTCCAGTTTCCATAATGAGGGCAGACGCTTCGGAGCCGGTTTCTTTCATTTTTAGCTTATGAGCATAATAATTACTGACCATGAAATTACGGAATACACCATTTTCAATGATCTTAAGATTTTCATAAGGATGCCCGGAATGCGTGTAATCAAACTGCATCATATCAGGATGCTGCGGATTATCGGTAATGGTGACATTCTCAGGGAATAGCTTCTGATCAAGCTTGCCTTCAAAAAAGCTGTTTTTACTATCCAGGCTTTGGGCAGAAACACTGTTCATCAAATACATGAAATATTCTGCAATACAGCGGGGTGCAAGAACCACAGGGTATTTACCAGGTTCCAGATCCACAATTTCATTATTTCCAGCTTCAGCCTTTTTCACCAGGCTGTCACGGAAATCAGGCAGATCAAAACTCTTAAAGTTCTCTCCACCAAATGTCTCCAGCACAGTAACTTCTGTTTTCTGGTTTACAGCCTTCACTTCCAGGGCAATAGGTGAATTCATTTCATGCTTATCCACGCCATTGCTGTTTACTATATAAAGATCATTGTAATTGCAGATAAAAGTACCATAGATTTTATAATCAAAAGATGCCACTGCCTTGGAAAGCTGTTGCAGGATTTCGATCTTTTTCTCCAGACCCACTATCTCCCTGTTATCTGATTTTGGTTTTTCGGCAGTCTTGGTGATATTAGCCTCGATGTCTACATAGTCAGGATCTTCAGGCAGATCATCAATAAATTTTACCACTTCATTGATCTTTTCACGCAATGCTTCTTCAGTGGGATTATCAAGGGAAAAGTCATAAGACCTTTTGCCCTTGTGAACTGTGGCGCTTAGAGCCAGTGAGCTTTTGGAAATATTATAATTGGTTTGACTCTGATAAAATCTCAAAAAGTCTGTATGCCATTTTCTCAGATGGAATTCAAACTTGAGATCAGTGAATTCTTTGCAGATATTCACCAGCTTTTCTTTAAATTTTAAGATCATATTTACTCCTCAATTTCTTCTGCTTCTGGCAGATATTTGAATTTTACAATTTTTTGGGACTGAGTGGTAATGCCACGGAGATAAAAATTCAGAAAATAATGAAAATATTCCTGAGCAAATCTCTTTTTCTCAGCTTCTGTTTTTTGTTCCTTATTGCTCCAGATGGCATTGTGGGTGATAGCTCTCAGGCAGTGGATAAACTGACTGTAAACGATCTCAGGCTGAATATCAGGATTGATGCTGCCATCTTCGATACCTCGCTTAAAAGCTTCCAGGTGCTTGATATTTGCTTCTTTATTGATATTGATGAATTTATTGACTACTTCTTTTTCTACTTTGTGATATTCAATACCACGATAATCAAAATATTGAACCAGGAGCAGCATTTGAGGATTTTCTTCAAAAAACTCAAAATATGCTGTTCCCAGTGCCTTGATCTTATCTAATCCGGTTTCGGCATTATCCATCGCTTCTTCGATGACTATGCGGCGCTTTTCTAATCCACGGCAATAAACCTCTAAATATAATTCACCCTTGCCAGTAATATAAGAATACAGCGTCTTCTTGGTGTAATCCGCTGCTCGGGCTATATCACCGAGTGTAACATTCTCATACCCCCGCTCATAAAAAAGCTGCTCCGATACATCTATTATCAGCTCTCTACGCAACTGATATTCACGCTCTTTTCGATTCACTATCATAGTCACAAATGCTCTTGTGCTACGAAACCTGATGTCTTCCGACATCAGTATATCTGGTTCGTCTCTCGTTCCAGGTCTGTGTGAAATTCTTAGTCATCACAATCCTCCTTACAAATTTAACAATGCAACCACATCTATTACACTCATGGTGTAAATTACTAAAACACCGTTTTCTTGTCAAATCTATTTTTTGGAGGCAGTCAACATGGTTAACATTGTTCACTATGTTAACCATGTTCACAAGAATCATATAAAATACCTATTTCTCAGTAGGAACCACAATCCCCCTGATAATAATATTCTGGAAAAAAACGAATACAGCAAAGGTCGGAATGGAGGCAACCACCAGGGCAGCAAAACCCACTCCGGCACTTGTGCGCTGCATCATCTGATAGATATTCACCATCATTGTCCACATAGATTTATCCTGGCAGACAATAAAGGCAAACATAAAATTGCGGTAAGCAGCATTAAAGGCACTCAGTGCTATCACAGCCATAATAGGCTTAGAGAGGCTCATGGCAATACGCCAGAAAATCGTCCATTCACTGGCACCATCTAAAGTAGCAGATTCAAAAAGTTCTTTGGGTAGTGAATCAAAGAATCCTTTTAATAAAAATATGAAATATCCATCTGCCAGTCCGGGCAGGATCAGTGCCCAGAAGGTGTTGAGCATCCCGAATTTTTTCATGATAAGGAAGTTGGGAATTCCCATCACCATTGCCGGAAATGCCATTGTGAGCATTAATACCAGGATGATCTTATAAGTAGCAGGCAGTTTATATCTGCTCATGGCATAGGCTGCCAGAGGGTTTACCACAAGTGCAGAGATGATCGCCAGCAGGCAGTAGATAATAGTATTCATCATAGCTCTACCATTATAAAGCATTTCGTCCAGCACCATCACATAATTACGTTTGGTAAATTCCCAGAAGATACTTGTTTTGTGCTCTTTAAAAATAGAATAGTCTATCTGATAATGATCTACGGGCACTTCGCTGAAATCCTGCCAACTCAAATGCCATGCCTGGTTCAAAAGCCTCACATGACCATATTTATTGGTTAGATAACTCAGCCATCTGCCGTCTTCATCAGCAGTCAATTCCAGAAAACGGTTAGAGGCATAATTACGCACAAAACTAAGCCAGTCCCTTTGATAATTAGCGTTTTCCGGCATCTTGCGTGGTGGATAGATGAATATTTCCTGCTCATAATCCGTATTATAATCGGCATTGAAGCTTGCCAGATCAAGTGAACCTTCTTTGCCGGGATGCAGTTCTCTCATAAAAGTCAAGAATTGCTGCTGACTCAAGGGTTTCAGTCTGATAGACCGCGGATCAGCTTCCTGGCGCACAAACCAGCTCCAGTCAGATTCCTTTGCCAGATTGAATTTCGGATTGGTCAAAGGCAGCTTGATTTCCTTAAATTCATTATATCCCCGCTCAAAGGCAGTATTCAAATCATCTATATTGCCATATTTTTTTGCCAGCCATCTGCGGTAATCGAGCTCAACTGAAGTGACTTTCAGCCATTGTGGCAGGGCAATATTTTCAATGAAAAATGTATAATCAACCGGTAATGCTCCACTGCGTGGTAATTCTGTGAGTATGGTGATAGTATTGAACTGCGGATAATCTGTTTTCCAGGTTTTATTCAATAGATTGATATCATCATATTTTTCTTGAGCGTAGTTTTGCCAGGCATCCAATGCTTCAGGAAACAACTGAATATGATGGATATTCAGACGCTGCTTCACATAATTGATCCAGAAGGGCTGCAGAGCACCATCCGGCATGGTCTCTGCCAGCTTGATCTCTTCCCAGTTCACAAAATTGGTCTGTAAACTGTCATTCATCAACCTCATCTCATTCTTAAAAAGCGGACGCAATTCAGAATTAATGAAATTACCATCCAGACTTATATATTCCCTTTGCCAAAGCGGCAAATCATGCCTGAAAGCGCTGTATTCTATCAGAAAGCCAGTATAATCACCGTTAAAGTTTCTGCCAGTTATTCCGGTTTCTTCCAGGCGCACCTCATCCCAATTGAGCGTAGAAGTTTCATAGAGCTCATTCATGCGGTCAAGACTTCCTCCGGTTTTCTTCTTCATATAATTACGGAATTTCCGCTCATTACGCGGATATATTCCTCTACCATACTGCTCAGAGATGTAATAATCAAAAATATTGTGCTTCTGATGATTCTTATTCAGAAACTCAAACCAGTCGTCATGAACTTGCGGTATCAATTTTGCTGGAGGGTCAAGCAGCGTGAAACTGAGAGCACGATTTTTATATTGTTCCGCCATCCTGTCACCCAGTTCATTCATTCTAACTTCAATGTATTTGCGATACAGCATCTCATCATCAAAAAAGAACTGCGGATAAACCGAGAAAGTCTGGGCATCCACGTTGCTTTTGAATGAGGCAGATATCATCACCATAAATGGATAGATCATTGTGACAGCTCCCAGCAGCAGCACGATATGTATTGTCAGGCTCAAGGCTCTTACTTTTAGCGTTTTACGTCCCACTTTTCCTATAATTGGCATTCCTATATCCTTTTAATCAGCAGATGCTGTCTTAAATTCCATTTTATTAAGCCGACGCAATTGGATCACCGTAAAGCCCATCATCATCATACCCAGCATCCATGCCATCGTAGTAGCCACGCCAAATTTAAGGAATAGATAAGCTTTTTCAAAGATCAGCAGATTCGCCACCCGCGTAGCCTCATTAGGTCCTCCAAAGGTCATTACCAATATAAACCCGCTTTGCTGACTGGACGCAATAAAAGCTGCTATGAACTGGATAATGATCAACGCTTTCAGATTAGGGATCACGATGTAGCGTATCTTATGAAAAAAGTTTGCTCCGTCAATATCAGCAGCTTCATAATTCTCATCCGGAATCCCCTTAAGTGCTGCCAGATAGATCAGGCAGCCGGGTCCCACTCCCGCCCAAACGGTGGGTAAGATGCAGCAAAGCATCGCCAGGTTCTCATCCCGTATCCACCGGCTCTTTTCCATGCCCAGAGCCATCAATATCTGGTTAAGTCCACCGGCATCAGATGGGTCATAGAGTAATTTCCACAAATAGATAACGATCACGCCACTAATAACTGCCGGCAGGTAATAAATCACACGATAAATCAGTTTTCCATGCGATACTTCCTGCAGCAGAATAGCCAGTATAATAGGAGGGAAGAATCCCAGAGAAAGTGATAATGCCATATAATAAAGCGTCTTGCCCAGTGAAGACCACCACACGGGATCAAATAGCACATCAGCAAAATTCTGCAAGCCGATGAACTGACTGTCGCCCACGATCTGATAATCCTGAAATGCCATCACTGAGCCCATCAGCATAGGCACATATTTCCAGAGTATAATTGAGCCCAGGGCTGGAACTATCATCATCCACGCCCAGAAATAACTTTTTTTCTTTAGATTGGATTTATTGCGTACCAGGGTTTTAGGTGTGAAAATCTTCCATACTTTGATCAGTGAAACTGCAAAAGCCAGAAAGATGAAAGTTGCTACCAGAAATGCGATACTGTTACGTTTTTTACGTTCAGCATCGCTCACTTTACCGATCATCTTCTCATTAGTACGATCCACCCCGGTATCAAGGATACTTTTAATATTTTCCCGTTTCTCTTCTCTGGTTTCGCCCAGTTCACCTTCACGCTCCAGGGATATACAGGTTTCAATAGGATAGGTCATAAAATAATATATCTTCTGGCAATTATGCCCATAAGGTTCAGGATTTCCGCTGGCAACTGCTTCTTCAAAGGTTTCCAGCCAGCCAGGCGGCACATACTTCAGGTATTCGTCATAGCCGTAACGCTGAAGATAGATAGGATTCTGCATCTTACCATAACCGGCTTCTATCATCACTTTCATTCTGATCTGACGTGCTTCCTCGGAATCATAAAACCAGATATAGTTCCAGGCTGCTTCTTTCACCTTTTGCGGATCACGATCACCCAGTCCGGCATTATTGGTTTCTCCAGCTTGAGAAAAAATCCCCATCATACGCGAATTTATCTCTGATCCGCGCTCTCCGGTGGGTCCATAGGGTGGAGGTGCAGCGCCATAAAGATTAGGATCTATCTGTCCTCCCAGGTTGCGCTGATCCATATACATCATCCGCATCCCGATCTTGCCTTCATCCCACATCCTGCCCCAGTCTCCTTCACGGATTACAAAGCCTTCCTGCTTGTTACCCTCAGCATCTATCCAGGGAGTAGTGATAAGATCCAGATAAAATTCCATGGCATCCACCCCTGCTTCACTATTAAAAGCTGCATACCATTCTTCTGTATAAGGATCCTGCAAAACTGCATTACCACCGGCTGACCACAGATACGTTATCCAGTCATAAGCCATTTCTGGTCCCGAGGCAAGGAATAAGCCATATACACCCTCAGAGGGGATAGTCAATCTGCGTGCATAATCAAGCAGTTCATCCCAGTCCCTCGGTGGCTGCTCAGGATCAATGCCTGCCTTGTGAAAAAGGTCTTTGCGATACATCAGCACCCGCACCAGAGTTTCATAGGGAAGACACCATACATGCTCCTGAGATTCTCCCACTTTTTTCCGCTTGATCACGGGCATCACTGGTTTTTCTATGCGGTAATCTATTTCCTGCTCAGTTTGGCGATCCAGAAATTCATCCATGGGATATAGAAAATCATTCTCTATGTAAGTATCTGACTGACGGAAATTTACGTAGATCACATCAGGAGATACTCCCCCGGCAATCGCCATCAACGGTCCGGCATCCAGTTCCATATTCTCGATCTGGATTCCCGAAAAAGAACGCAGTTCTATCCCGGGATATTTCTTCTTAAATGCCCTGATCACTTCCATATCTGCCCGATTAAATGCATCAGTAGCTTTCGGATCAGGAAGTGAAAATACTTTCAATATGACTTTCTCTTCACCATACAGACTTGTTATTAAAAGGGTAAATATTATAAAAAGTAAAATCTTCCGGGCTATCTTTTTCAATCAATACTCCTGAAATCTATTTAAATCCGATACTAAGTAAATTCTATTTCCGGTCAAGAATTTTTCCCCCAGCCAGAAAGATCATCAGAAACTAAGTTAGATGTGCATCGCTGGTGTACCCACAAGTGAGGCGCAAATAACGACCCCTATCAAGCGATTACTTAATAGAAAATTTCACATTTTTAGCCTATGATAATCAGTTTTCTGCCAAAAATGTTAAAAACCGGTAAAATCACAATGTATCAATACACATGTTATAGTATAATAATAATGATTTATAAGCTCAAAACACTAAAATCAAAACCCAATCCATATTTTGCATAGATTATGCTGTACTTTCATAATATATCTACCTGATAATAAACTATTTAACAATCATAAGCAGCCCTTAAACCAGAACAACTTAGCACAATCTAACATAAAAATGTCAGTACGTGCTTTGTTGTTCAG
>JAVCCT010000323.1 GCA_030765325.1 Candidatus Stygibacter frigidus
ACATCAAACACCAGCAGGTTTCGGGCATTGCCTATATGGAAATAGTTATATACGGTGGGTCCGCAATCATACATTTTCACTTTCCCTGCTTCTATAGGGATAAATTCTTCTTTTTTGTGTGTCATTGTATTGTAGATTCTCATTCCCACTCCTTTTAATACTTAATTGTTGATTTAAAAAGTTTAGACCTTGCCAAAGGTCAAGCAGAATATTAGCAGCAGGCTTCTTTGCCTTCAGGGATTATAATAGAGAACGTGGTCCCTTGATCATTATTCAAGGCAGAAATAGTGCCCTTGAAACTATTAGTGATGATCAGTTTCGTCATGAATAAACCCAGACCAATGGTTTTGATTGTATTCTGTCCTGCTTCTTCCGGCTCAAATAAATTTTCCATAACGTTTTCTGCTATTTTACCAGCACTATCAGATATGATTATCCGGCATTGCCCATTTTCTGAAGAGGAAGAGATTTTCACAAAGCGTTTATCATTGGGGATGCTGGAATTCAGGAAGGTATTTTTTATATTACTGAGAATATTGAGGATCACCTGGAAAATCTCGTTTACATATCCCCAAACCAGACAATCAGCCTGCAGATGAAGTATTATATTTATATTGAGCGAAGAATAGCTCCTCTTTGCCAGATCAGCAGCCCGATTGAGAATATCATCAACAGCGATGAGTTTTTTTTCTTTACCTTGAAGGTAGATGCTGCGGAAATCATCAATGGAATGGGACATGAAATTCACCTGCTCCATTACATCGATAGTAGATTGGGTGATCAACTGCTGATCAAATTCATCAAATTTATAGGCATCTTCCAGATTTTGAATTATGATATTCACAGCATTCAAGGGCTGTTTCCATTGATGTGCCATGAAGCCTATCATTTGTTCCATGGATATCTGTAAGGACTGGGACGTTAGAATTGCATCCCGCTTTCTGGTTTTGATTATCTCTTCCTGAAGCTGTTCTACCAGCGATCTTACTTTGTCTTTCTGGTTTTCAGCGCAGATATTAGTCAGTTCATTCAATATTTCTGTAATTTCCATTGGAGTTTTTTTCATAGCACCTTCTTAGTTATTAATTACGTGAAGGAGTATAGAGATAATTATAATCTCTGTTTTCTGGTGTATCAAGATACCAGTCTTCGTAATCCCAGGGAGATGCTACCCAGTCATCAAAGAAAGGATAGGCATCCAGAATACTGGCTCTTTCTCTGGGATAAGGTACTTGCTGAGGCATCATAAAGAACCAGGGCATATTATTGGCAGTACGATACCAGCGCCAGTTATCAGGGATACTTGTGTCATCATTATCTTCCCACAGGTCGTTATTAACCAGTTCTGTGGGTGGATAATCTGCTGGATGTATCTCATGTGATCTGTCTCCATTAATAAAGATGAAAGGATTGTATGGCATCTCATACCAGGGTACCACGAACATTCGGGTTCTCCAGGATTCTTCAAAATCAACTGTGATCGTATGAAGCTCTGGTTCAATATATCCCAGGCTGGGATCAGTATTATAATATCCACTTCCAGGAGCAATATCACGGGCATCATCAAAGAAGATCATCGTGTAATTATCAGCTTCCAGATAAGTTGTGCCAGTATCATCTTCTGGATTGGATAACAGCATATAATCAGGAAACTGGATAGCAAAGCCAATGGTATATGAAGCACCTATGGCTGCGACTTTATACTTGATCTCATAATATCCGCTATAGGAATCCATATCTTCAATATACATTTCAAAATTATAATAGATCACCAGATCATTGATATCATAATCACCTTGACTGGGCCATTTATCTTCATAAGCCAGCGTGCCGTATTCATTAAGTCCCGGATAGGTCATGCTCATCACATAAGGATCTGGCATGGCATTGGAATTATCATAATAAAACGTGTAAGGATCCTGATTGCTGCCCATAATATTGCCATACTGCACGTAATACCAGTTATCAAATAAGTAAACCTGATCTTCAGAAGCATCATAATAACGGAAATTTAGATAATGATATGAGGTATTGGGCAGATATAATACATTAGTAAACAATACCCGGTTATCAGGCAGCATCACCGCTCCCGGATTTGATCCGCCAGTTACACTGATACAGGTATTGCCCAGGAAACAGGCAAACATATCATTGACATCATCAGCATAAATTTCAGTGGTTTCATTATAGACATCAGCAAAGATAGTAGTATAATAAGGCGAGGTGTTGTAAGCCCAGGCTGGTGCTTCACGTAATCTATTATTGTAGGGAGAATTAAAACTGCCATTGATTTCACCGGTAAGATCGTCAATTCGCTCAATATTAAGTTTATATGCATCCTTATTTTCATTATATAAAATTAATTCATTTCGGAATGCTGCCACTGGCAGATCAAATTCAAAAATTCCGTTTTCATCTGTTCTTGCCTGCAATAATCTGTTGCCATTATCTTGAAATTCGTTATCATACAATTCAAAATAAGCATTAGGCTGGATTTCTCCTGAATTAGTGGATTCCAGATAGATATTCACATAAATGGAAGTATTGAACATAAAATCTTCATCTGCCATCACATTATTCATGGGATTACTTTTATTATCTGCATTATCACATCCAGTTAATAGTCCTAACAAAAAGACTATTATACCAAAATTAACTAATATTTTCCCCATCAAAATCTCCTTAGAAACTATTTCTATAAAGAAGATAATGCAATTTGTGTGCCATCTGTCAATCAAAAAATTAACTTATTGATATTAATAGGTTTAGGAAAATGATGCAATAATATACTTATGCAGTGATACTGGCTATTTGACTGATTTCGAACATTAAATGCCCGATTATGGCTAATATTATCAGAGTTTCATTTGTGAATAAATCACCGATAGATATCCTTACCAGCAGAAATGTTCCTTATTTTGGGTGATAAGCTCTTAATATTTAAATATCTGGCATCCCCCTGTTTTATATCAATTCAAACAGATCTAAATAACTGAAACTAATAGAGATAATATATGTTGAAAAGGGTCAACCATTCGGGAGGTCTCTGACCATCCAGAAGGTTTCAGATGGGAGGTCTTGAACAAAGCTAAGTAACCTCCTGGATGGTCTTTAGACCTCCCGGATGGTGACGACAGATACACACCAAATTATCAAAGACAAGTTATAAAATAATTTAGGGGGGATGCGAGTTAATATTTAAATATTACTTGACTGAATGCTTTGAAAATCCCGTATTAGGAATTAGAAGGAGAAAGCATGAAAAGTCAAATATTCTTTCTCATATTATTAATTTCATTATTTCTGGCGGCAGATTTTCGTACAGAAGAAATACATTTAAAGACTGGGATTTATGAGAATTCACCTAAATTATTTACTGATGAGAGCGGTGAGGCAAGTGGATTTTGGGCAGATATTATCAATTATATAGCCGATGAAGAAGGCTGGAAACTGGAGTGGGTTCCGGGTAGCTGGGAAGAGTGTCTGGAGCGTCTTGAAAGCGGAGAGATAGATTTTATGGCAGACGTGGCTTATAACAGTGAGAGAGCCCAAAAGTATGCCTTTCAAAATGAAGCCACCCTCTTAAGTTGGTCGAGATTATATACCAGAAAAGGAACGCATCTGGAATCGATATTTGACTTAGAAGGTCGCACGATTGCCGGTTTAAGAGGAAGCACTAACATAGAAGGAAGTGAAGGTTTGCGGGAGATGTTGCAGAAATTTAATATTAAATGCACAATCCGGGAAATGGATAATTACACGAAAGTATTTGAAGCACTGGACAGCGGGAAAGTTTTTGCAGGTGTCACTAACAAAGATTTTGGGACCAGGTATGAAAATGATTATAAAATAGAAAGAAGTCCATTAA
>JAVCCT010000369.1 GCA_030765325.1 Candidatus Stygibacter frigidus
ACTGAGATTATTGGAAAACGGTGTTATTCAAAAAGTAGGCAGTGAAATCCAGAAAGTGGATGTGCGTGTGATAGCAGCTGCCAATAACGATCTGGAAGAGCAGGTAAAAAAGGGGCAATTTAGACAAGACCTGCTATTTCGGCTCAATGTTTTACAGATAACAGTGCCACCTTTACGAGAACATAAAGAAGACATCCCAGAACTGGCAAAACATTTTCTCAGGCAGGATTGCACCAAAGAAGGCTTAGAATACAAAGAACTATCAGCAGAAGCTATGAGCCTGCTCTTGAATAGCAATTGGCAAGGCAATATCCGGGAATTAAAAAACGTAATTGACCGTTGTATAGTTCAGACGGCAAGCAGTACTATTATCAAAGAAGCAGACATAAAACGAGCTTTCCAGGGCAAAGCAATCATCAAAAAGAAAACCTTAAAAGGAGCCACCGCCGAATTTGAAAAAGAGTTCCTCATCAATAATCTACTGATAAATAACTGGAATGTAGCGAAGACCGCAGATAAAATCGGCATAGACCGCTCGAATCTGCATAAAAAGATAAAACATTATGATATTAAAGTCCGCAAGGATTAAGGAGGAAAAGATGAAAACTAAAGATTATTAGGATTATGTTATAAAATGTACTAATTATTGAAAAAAAGGAGGTTTTTTATGAAACAATCAAAATCGATTGTATTAATTGGTTTAATTTTATTATCATCATCCCTGTTGTTCTCTGATGGCATTACCAATATTGGTATAAAAGGGGGATTAAATTTAACTAATTTTTCTATATCTGGAGATACAAGTGATGACCCAGAATTTCTGGATTATCATTCTAGATTAGATTTTTGTCTAGGAGGATTTCTTGAATATGAAATTGAACAGAAAATGTTTTTGCAGCCAGAAATTTTATATACAAGAAAAGGAGCGACTCATGAATTTCATGGTGGAGTTACAGTAAATGGTCAAGCAATATATGATGGTACAAATAAAGGTGATCATATTGTATCATATCTTCAAATACCTATATTGTTAAAATATCGAATTTCAGATAAAATTGGATTACTTACTGGACCATCTATAGGTATTCTATTATCTCATATTGAAAAACTTCATTTTGACGGTGAATATTTAGGTCAAAGTTATAGTCACGATTATGAGGAAGATTTTAACGAATATACTAACAGTACTGATTTCTCACTAGTCATCGGAGGAGAATATTGCCTTAATAAATTCGTACTAGACTTAAGATATGATTTAAGTTTATCAACTCTTAGTAAGGAAGAAGGTGAAAACAATTTTAAAAATAGAGTGTTTTCATTCTTAATTGGTTATAAATTCTAATGTTTTGATAAGGTGGGAAGGTGTACCCTTTCCACCTTATAATAAAATGGAGGTAATAATAATGAGTAAGATATTGAAAATAATTTTTATTCTATTGGTTATATTATTGTTATCATGCGATAAAGATGATAAGATAACTAATCCTTTCGATGTACATGATGAAGGATACTTTTCAGCTAAAGTAAATGGTGTTAATTTCTATACTAATGATGTAGATATGCCAATTTTTTGGGGAAATTCTATAATGATATTTGGTATGAAAACAGAAGCAGAAATCGGATTATCCGTAGAACCAAAAATTGGGACATATATCGTAAAAGAGAATTGTACAGCCGGATATTATGATAAAATCACAACAACGCACTTTTATTGGGCTACAGAAGGGCAGATTACTGTTTCAGAAGCAAACGACAATCAAAATATTTCTGGGAATTTTAATTTCATAGTGAATATTGAGGGTAATATTTTTAATATCACCGATGGTGTGTTTTCTGTATATAAAGTGGAGAACTAATAAATATGTTTTTAATGAAATAATAGGAATGAAAGAATATAAACCTAAAGGCTGTAGGAGATAGAGATGAAGAAAATTATACTTGTATTTTTATTAGTTATATTTGTTTTGTTGGGATGTGATAAAAAAACATCGGAACCTGAGAATGAAGCACCCTTTATCCCCTCAAGTCCCATACCACCAAATGGATACTCTCAGTTGGGTATTGAAACAGATATAGCCTGGTCTTGTAGTGATCCTGATGGAGATGCACTTACTTATGATGTATATTTTGGGACTGACCCAACACCAAACAGTGGTGAGCTTGTTTCGTCAAGTCAAAGTGGAATGAGTTTTAATCCAGGGACAATGCAATATGAGACAACTTATTACTGGAAAATAGCAGCCACTGATGGAGAATATGATATCTCAAGTCCTGTATGGTCTTTTACAACAGTACCAACACAATCAGTTGCTACTCCAATATTTAATCCTTCAGGTGGTAGTTATACTTCGCCCTTAAGTGTAAGTATTTCATGTTCTACTTCAGGTGCAACAATAAGGTATACTACAAATGGGAGTTTTCCAACAATATTATCTGCGATTTATTCGAGTCCAATTAATATCTTAACCACAACAACATTGAACGCAAAGTCCTATAAAAGTGGGTTGAACGAGAGCAATATAGCGTCTGAAAACTATACGATAAATCAAACACAGATGGTAGCTACTCCTGCATTTAATCCTTCAGGAGGTTCATACACATTAGCTCAAAACGTCACCATCTCCTGTTCTACATCAGGTGCAACAATAAGATATACAACGAATGGCAATGATCCAACGTCTTCATCAACCACATACTCAACCTCGATTAATATATCATCAACGACAACACTAAAAGCTAAAGCATTTAAAAGTGGTTGGAATGAAAGTCAAGTAGTAACAACCACCTATACAATCACTGTTCCTTCTATGGTTGAAATAGGTTCTTGTGGAGACATAGGTACTGCAAGAAAAATTGTGAAATATGAGAATTATCTTTATATTCTTTGTGATTTTAGTGGAATCAAAGTGATAGATGTTAGCGACTCATCAAATCCAATCCAGGTTGGAAGCTATACCTTGTTTGGGTTATCAGGTGGTATTGCTATTAGAGGTGATAAACTATTCGTATCAGATGAAGTTCATGATGATATAATAGTGTTTTCTTTAACTGATCCATCTTCCCCCCAGTGGTATAATTTTTCAAATGTTCCTGGTGGAGCAATGGGTATTTTAATCTCTGGAGATTATTTATATGCTGCTTCTGGCAATATTGGTCTACGTATCTATCAAATTGATGACTTTTGTTCTCCATCAGATCTTGACCTTATTGGAACTTGTAATACGCCTGGTTACGCGAAGAATGTTGCAGTTAATGGCAGCTATGCTTATATTGCTGATTTTGATGGGGGATTGAGGATTATCAATATTTCGGATAAATACAATCCCTATGAAGTTGGATATTATTTGACATGGGGAGAAGCGACTGGAGTTTCTGCAAATGGATCTGTAGTTTATGTAACTGAATACGATGATGGCTTTACAACTGTGAATGTAAGTAGTCCAACAAATCCAAATATATATGATAATTATAACACTTCTGGAGGACCTGCAATGGGTTTCCAATTAGTAGGGGATTATGCCTATGTAGCTGATGGTACAAATGGAGTAAGAATCCTAAATGTAAATGATGTAAGTAATATCACAGAGCAATATAGCTACGATACTCCTGGTTGTGCTTGGGATTTATGTGTTGATGGGATTTATATTTACGTTGCTGACTCAGGAGGAGGTCTGAGAGTTCTTCAGTTTAGTGCAAAAAAGTGAGTTTAATTAAAAAGGTGTTTTGGATAAATAATTTTGTTCTTTATAACAAGAAGAAGAGCAGAATACGAAAAAATTTATTTATAATGTACTAAAACTTATTTAACGGTGTAAAAATACAATAATATTTAATAAGAATTATTAAGGAGGATTTGAAATGAAAAAATTATTACTTGTATTAGTGTTTACGTTAATTCTTATAGTAGGTTGTGAGAAAAAGTCAACAGAGTCTGACAATGGTGCGCCTTGGGTACCTGCTAATCCAATTTTGGATTTGATTTTTGTAGAAGGCGGTAGTTTTGAAATGGGAGACCATTTTAATGAGGGGTACGACGATGAATTACCTGTTCATGAAGTAACTCTCAGTAGCTTCTATATTGGTAAGTATGAAGTAACACAAGGCGAATATGAAGTTATGATGGGGAGTAATCCGGCGCATGATTATGGAGTAGGGGACAATTATCCAGTATATTATGTGAGCTGGTATGATGCCGTGGAATTTTGTAATGCTTTGAGTGAACAGGAGAGTTTGACTCCCTGCTATGATTTATCTGACTGGATTTGTGATTTTAGTGCAGATGGCTATAGGCTTCCTTCAGAAGCAGAATGGGAATATGCTGCTCGTGGTGGAGTTAACTGGGAGGATAACTATCGGTACAGTGGAACAACGAACAATTCTGAAGAATATGCTTGGTATAACACTTCGCAGACCCATGAAGTTGGAACAAAGGTAAGTAACCAACTCTATATTCATGACATGAGTGGTAATGTTTGGGAGTGGTGTAATGACATATATTCTTATTGCTATTATGATTCAAGCCCAAGCGAAAATCCAAAAGGACCTGGCTTTGGATCTGAACGTGTGCCACGTGGTGGTGGTTGGAACATAAGTGCCTTCGTATGTCGAGTTGCAATTCGGGTTGGTAATTCTCCAAACGTAAGCGGTAAAAACATGGGTTTCCGGGTCATCAGGACAGCAGAATAATTATAAATTATGTATGGAATGAAGAATTGAAAAGAGAATTTAACCGATAATGGCGAATAATGACGCGAATGAAGGGAGAAAAAATGAGAGTTAAGTATTATGCTAAAAAATGATTGCAATCATTTACTTCTTCTTTCTATTTTATATTCTTTCGCGTAATTTTGTGGCTTTATGAAGAGCCGAAAGCTTGCAGGGGCTATTCGCGGTTGAGAGCCTCAAAATGTTTGGTAGTGAAGTCAGTTTAATTAGTAAATGGTAAAATTTAAGGAGGATATAATGAAAAGGTTGTTATTTGTGTTAGTGATTATGTTAAGTCTGATAGTTGGTTGTGAGAAAAAATCAACTGAACCTGAAAATGAAGCACCAGGAATTCCTTCTAATCCAATTCCGGCTAATGGTTCTTCTAATTTATCTGTAGATACAGATTTATCATGGTCATGCAGTGATCCTGATGGAGATGCACTTACTTATGATGTATATTTTGGGACTTCGTCTAATCCATCTTTAGTCAGTTCGGATCAAAGCAGCTCATCTTTTGATTCCGGGACGATGAATTATGGGGCAACATATTACTGGAAGATAGCTGCCAATGATGGAGAGAATGAGACTGTAAGTCCAATATGGAGTTTTACAACCTTGGTGACACAAAACGTTGCTACACCAATATTTAATCCGTCAGGCGGAACTTATACAACAACTCTGGATGTCTCAATTTATTGCTCTACTTCAGGAGCGACCATCAGATATACTCTGAATGGTACTGAGCCTACAACTTCTTCGAATTTATACATGAATCCTATTTCGCTATCCTCTTCGACCACCATGAAGGCGAAGGCTTTTAAGAATGGATGGAATGAAAGTAATACGATAACAGCAAATTATATAATTGAAGAATTAGAAGAATGGATACAATGTGATTTTCCACAAATATTAAATGGTATATGGAAATTAGATTCTGATAATTATCCACGATTTGAGATTGATGGACATGCATCACCAATTTATATTTGGGATTATGACTATAATACCATGTATGTTGGAAATGTTGACGAAATTTACAGCAATGGATATCTCTATCGTATTAAAGTAGTAACAGATTTTTATCCATACACTACATTTTTTAATGATGTTACTTCAAGTTCAATGTCAATATGTATAGTTTCGGGTTATGCCTCTGAACCATCAGGCACGTTTATTCCCTGTCATAAAGATTAAATTAGGAGGAAAAGATGAAGAAAATAATAATTATTTTATTATTCGTTTTGTTAATTATAATGGGATGTGAAGAAAAATCAACCGAGCCCGAGAATGAATCTCCCAATGTACCAGAAAATCCATATCCTGTGAATGGCTCTTCAAATGTATCGGTAAATGCAAATTTATCGTGGTCTTGCAACGATCCTGATGGAGATGCGCTGACTTATGATGTCTATATTGGTAATGACCCTACACCTGATAGCGGGGAATTGGCTTCATCAGATCAGAGTAGTACGAATTATAATCCAGGGGTATTGCAATCTGAAAAAACATATTACTGGAAAATAGTAGCAAGTGATGGAGAGTTGGAGATAGCAAGTCCAATCTGGAACTTTACTACAGTATCAGGGATGAATTTGGTAATAATTTCTCCCAATGGTGGTGAGATATTTCATCCAGGCTATCCAGAAGGGACCATTGCATTTATAGAGTGGGATGATAATATAAATGAAAATGTAGCAATATCACTATATAAAAATAATGAACAAGTAATAGTTATATCAGATTCAACACCAAGTGATGGTTATTTTCAATGGTCAATGCATGCTGCATCTATTGATAACTCCTTAAGATACAGACTTAAGATATGTAGTGTTGAAAATGATCAGATTTATGATTTTTCTGACAGTTATTTTACTATTACTTGTATTGATTTTCATGACCCAGGATGGGATGAAAGTATTGACAATGATAATGATGGATATTATTCAGCTAGGGTAATGTTTATTTCTGTAATAAACCATAGCAATAGTCTTTATAATATAATAGTTAAGATTCTCTATAAGTTAGAAAATACCGATATTTTCCAGGATTATTATGAATTTAGCGAGACAATTGAAGGAAATGATTCATTCTATAGACTGATTTGGATAGGAGATGGAGGGGCATCATTTTCTTTACCGCATAACATCTATGATTTTAAATTAGTCATTATAGATAATAGTACAACTCAGAATATTAGCGAATTAACATACAGCAATATTTCTGAATTGGGAGATTGTAAATTCGAATTGCAAGCGGAAGATAATATAAACAATCCACCAGTTGAGCCATATTATCCGAATCCAACAGATAATGCTGACAATGTTCCTATCAATACTAACATTTCCTGGTCATGTAGTGATCCGGATGGAGATATGTTGACTTATGATATATATTTTGGGACAGATCCAACTCCAGATAGTGGTGAATTAGTTAGCAGCAATCAAAGTGAAACATCATGCAACCTAGAAACCTTGAATCAAGATACAAATTATTATTGGAAGATAGTTGCACATGATGACCATTCTAATTTTACAACTGGTGATATTTGGCAGTTTAAAACAGAAGGAAATGCTAACCAACCTCCTAATCCACCTTCAAATCCCTCACCAGCAAATAATACAACTTCTATTTCATTAAACACAAATCTTTCCTGGGACTGCTCTGATCCGGACAATGATCCTTTGATTTATGATGTCTACTTTGGCACCGATCCGTCACCCGATGCCGGAGAGCTCTTAAGCACAAACCAGGATAACACAACTTACAATCCAGGAACTATGTATGAAGAGACAACATATTATTGGAAAATAGTAGCAAAAGATGACCATTCGAATTCTGCAACAAGTGATATTTGGGAATTTGTAACTATAAACTCTTCTGCAGATTACATAAATATAACAATACCAAACGGAAATGAAGTCTGGGAAGCAGGAACTACACAAAATATTATTTGGAATGATAATATTGATGAAAATGTTTTAATTGAATTATATTTAATAAATTCATATCATTCAATAATTTCAAATGGTACAAATAGCGATGGATCTTTTTCTTGGGAAATACCTTCTGATCTTTTACCTGGTTCTGGCTATTATAAAATAAAAATTAGTAATCTCGAAAATAATACTATTAATGATTTCAGCGACAACTATTTTACAATAAATAATATTGCACCCTACATAACAGTGATTTCGCCTAATGGGGGAGAGAGTTGGGAAATGGGTACGTTTCAAGAGATTACATGGGATAGTAATGTTATTTGGAATTTATCTATAATTCTAAGACCAGAAAGTAATCCCGGTGAAATAATTGCTGAATCAATAGCTAATGATGGATCTTATATTTGGGAATTACCATTGGATTTAGATGAGGGCAACTATCAGATACAGATAGCAGTACCTCCAGAATATGAGATTTCTGATTATAGTAATAGTTATTTCTATATATCAGAACCTGAAGAAATTTGGGAATTAACCAATTTTCCGACAGAGTTGATTGATGTTTGGTTTTATAATGATATTCCCGCAATTGAAATTAAATGGATTAATTCAGAAGAGGTCTATGCTATAGATGATTTTATTGAAACTTGTGGAACCTATATTGTTATCGATTCTTACATATTAAATTCTAATTATAAAATCATATCTCAAAATCACGATAATGATTTATATTATGTATATTTTTTTGAAGAAATATGCTTACCATCAATGCTCGGTATAAAAGTTGGAGAATTTTCATCTTTGGAAGAAGCTCAAGAAGCAGGTACAGAAAATCCTGTTTGGTTTCATTATCTTGAGAGCTATTAATATTATTTTCATATTTGAGTATTATGATAGATAATAGATGTATTTAACGAGCCAATCCACGCATGGTGTAGTATCACTTTTGCAGTTACTTGATGAGGCGGATAATTGCATAAGTATTTTGTGGTTGAGAATATTTCATTGCCTGGCAGTGAAGACGGTTTTTTTTAGTGAATGATAAAGGATTAAGGAGGGAAAAATGAAGAAATTGTTACTTGCATTAGTGATCGTGTTTCTTATATTAACTGGTTGTGAGAAAAAGTCAACTGAACCTGAAGATCAAGATGTAATAGTGCCTGAAACAACGGAAGTTGTTGAGACGGAGGTTGCAGATGAAGAAATTGAATCTATAACTGAGAATGGAGACATGACAGTTGATGAATCAAGTGAACTGGCAGATGTAGATGTTGGGCAAATTATGTTAAGTGGAGTAAGTCAAGTATCACCGCAGGGATTTTTGCGAAAAGTTACTGATAAGAGAACCGAGAATGGGAAAGTAATACTGGAAACAGAACAGGCTTCTATGGCTGAAGCATTTGAAGAATTTCATATGAGTGAAGTGATTCGTTTGACGCCAGCAGATGTGGAACGGATAGAGCTTTATAACAATAGTGTTTATAAATCTGAGCGTGATGATATAGCCTTTAATTTTGAGATGAATACTGTATTTTATGATCAAGATGGGAATCATGCTACAACCGATGATCAGATCAGGTTAGATGGAAATTTGAATTTTATACTGGATTTAATAGCTGATATTGATATTAACTGGTTTTCACTGGAAACGATGGAAGTGGGATTAGCAACCGAAAAAACACTGGATTTAGATTTAACGGCAAGTATGCAATGGAGTTTTGAGGAAGAAAGTAGTTTTGATTTAGCAGAACTGCATTTCGTTCCATTAACGGTATGGGTTACAGTAGTTCCAGTTACGATAACACCTATACTGAAGATAGAGGCTCACATTAATGGAGATTTGACAGTTACAATAACTACAGGAATAGATTATGTGGAAACTACACGCAGTGGGGTAGGCTATGCTGATGACGAATGGTATCAGATCAAGGAAAG
>JAVCCT010000137.1 GCA_030765325.1 Candidatus Stygibacter frigidus
ATTTGTACTGAAAGAAAAGATTCAGTTTGATCTATTGTTTCTGCAGGAAGACGAAGTAATTCCAGAGAAACCTCAGGAATTAGCTAATTTCATAAAACCTAAGATCATGGGAATATTTGATATTTTCTATGGTACAAATCGCCGTTACTGGTATGCAGACCTCATTCAAAGAGCATTTCAGGAAGAAGTTCCTGGTTCACTTGAAGTTGCTATGACATATATCAGTATAGTTTTCGACAGATTTGGTGAAATTTATCCTGTCGCAAAAGGTAAGATGAATGCCAAAGCTTATTACAACTGGATGACCAGATTGTGGTTCAATATAATGGGATTTGCCATGTGGCGTCAGACTTTTGGCAAAGAACTTGATTTTGTAGGATTCGCAGAAAACGCTGACAGAGATACTTATATCGCTGATTATTCTAAAACAGTTACCGTGAATGCAATCAACGAATTAGGATTACCGGCACCTAAATAATTTCAGTAATTAATGACTGAAGCAATTAAAATTCGGATTGGAGGAACAAATATTTATCTTCTCCAATCCGAATTTAATTTTTATGTGATGATAGACACTCCCATTTCCACAGGAAAGAACAAATTACTCCAGAAATTATCCCATTATGGAATATCTCCCAGTCAGATAAAACTTATTATAATCACACATTCACATACAGATCACACAGGCAGTCTGGCATTCCTTAAAGAGCTTACTGGAGCGAAGGTGATAGCCCAACAGAAAGCTGCTGCATATATCGAAATGGGTAGATCTGCTCAACCTGTATTAACCAATCAATTTTTAAATAAATTAGCTGATAAATACCTTTCCCGCCATCCTGAATTCAACAAATTTGAGCCAGTAAAAACTGATATTATTTTTAATGAAGAATATGAACTGAGTGAATGGGGAATCAAGGGCAAAATAATTTCAACTCCGGGACATTCAAAAGGTTCATCAACAATTATCCTGGAAGAAGATGTTTCATTTGTAGGAGATGCGCTTTTCAATATTAGTCCATTTACCATAACTCCTCCAATAATAGAGGATAAAGCTGAGCTTCATAAGAGCTGGCAAAAAATGATAAAAAGCAGTTCGCAATACTTTTATCCTGGTCATGGTCCAAGGATTTCGCGCCAAAGATTTTTAAAGGCAATAAAAAAAGCCTCGAAATGAGGCTTTAATAACAAACTATCTATTTAGATATTCTCTCAATCCAGTGCTAAATATCTTCATAGCTTTAGTAAGATCAGATATATTGAGTATATAGGCAATTCTTACTTCATCTTTACCCTTTCCCGGTGTAGAATAAAATCCTTCTGCTGGGGCAACCATTACGGTCTCGTTATTAAGTGAATAGTCAGTGAGCAACCATTTCACAAAATCTTCGGCATCATCAACAGGTAATTTAGCAATAATATAAAATGCCCCTTTAGGTTTCACACAGATCACGTCATCAATATTATTAAGAGCATCAAACACGAGATCGCGTCTTGCCTGATATTCAGAGATAATCACATCAAAGTATTCTTCCTGAAGGTCGATACAGGCATTAGCAGCATATTGTTCAAGAGTAGGCGGACAAAGTCTTGCCTGAGAGAATTTAATAAAAGCATCCAGAAGCTTCTGGTTATGGGTGATAATACATCCGATTCTGGCACCGCAAGCGCTGTAACGCTTTGAAATGGAATCTACAACAATCGCTCTATCATTAATTTCGGGTATTGATAAAATACTGATATGTGATTCTCCATCATAGACAAATTCACGATAAACTTCATCAGAGATAAGAAAGAGATCATGCTTGATAGCAATATTAACAAGTCTAAGAAGCTCTTCACGAGTATAAACAGTTCCCGTTGGGTTACCTGGATTACAGATCATGATCGCTCTGGTGTTGTCATTTATAAGCTTTTCGATCTGGGAAGCATCTGGCAGAGAAAATCCATTCTCAGCTTTTGTTGTCAATGGAGCAATCTTTACTCCAGCCCAGGTGGCAAAGCCATTATAATTAGTATAAAAAGGCTCAGGAATAATGATCTCGTCACCAGGATTGCAAACAGCCATCATAGTAAAGTAGCATGCTTCTGATCCTGCTAAAGTGATGATGATCTCATCTTCATTAATGTTAATATCCCAGCGTGAATAATACCTTGCGAGATTCTTACGATAAAATTCCATTCCCTGTGAAGGTCCATACGCCAGAATTTTCTGATCGAATCTCCGGTAAACATTCATCATTTCCTGGGGAGTTTCTATATCGGGTTGACCGATATTAAGGTGATAAACATGTTTTCCGTCTGCCTTGGCAGCATTTGCCAAAGGTACCAACTTTCTTATTGGTGATGCCTGAATATTCAAAGCTCTGTTTGATAATTGCATACCATACCTCACTAATATTTTTGTACATGCCAAAAATCTGGTTGATTTCTGTCAAAGAATTTTAAATAAATATAGCATCCCCCCCCCGAGACTGTTCAATATATTTTGAAGATTTTCACCGTAGGTGATATTTATTTGTAGCCCCAGGTTGGAGCGGAGCGACTACCTGGGGTTTTATAATTTATATTCACCCTCCCGTCCCGAACACCGGCAG
>JAVCCT010000081.1 GCA_030765325.1 Candidatus Stygibacter frigidus
TATTCCACCAGTTCCTCGTGCCTGCCTGCTGTAACCGTAATTATTTACTTCCTTGCGCTGATAGCTGTCATCTCCCGATCCATCCAGAAATATCGTCACTGAGTTCGTGAGCGCTACGCCATTACCACCTTCCACAGAATAATGATCATTCCCGCTGCGATCGATCAAAAAGCCCACTGCCCAATCATGAGCAGCTCCCTGTCCGGGTCCATGCTTACTGTAGTAATGATCTTCTCCCCCGCCATCATATAATAATCCCGCTGCCAGATGGATTCCGCTGCCTTGAGGATAATATACTGAATCATAATAATCATAACCCTGCTTGTCATATATAATTCCCAAAGCATACCAGTAGGCTACTGCCTGAGAATATACTCCTCCCGTATAATTATCATTGCCCTCTTCATCATAGATCATCCCGATCCCGCCTGCCAGATCAGGACGCATCCCAAAACCAAAGCCCTGCGAAAGTGACCTGTAGTCCAGCGGCGCTAGAGGTACATGAAGATATTTTCCTCCTGCATAATAATTATCAAATCCTGCATAATCAATTATTGCGCCAAATCCAAGGGTACTGCCAAAACCTTCCCCATATTCAGTCACGCGATAGCTGTCCCTGCCTTCTTCATCAATAAGCAGTGAGATTCCAAAGGTCGCTGCTCCCCCGCTGTGAAGTCCAAATTTATAGGTATCATCACCAGTTGTATCCCATAATTCGGCATAGCCACATATAGCAGATACTGAATAATCTGCTCCACTATACACATCATCCCCATTCAGATCGCATAATATCCCGATACCACCTTTGGCACTTGCCAATCCAGCGACTTCCTCATTATGATAATAATCATCTCCACTTATATCAAGACTCCAGAAATAAGGCTGTCTTGACCAATCAGTTTCCAACCTGCCCAGATAGGTGTCATCTCCTCCAGCATCATATATGAAACAGTAATTACCTTCTACCAGATCAGATTTGCTGCTACCTATCCGCATCATGCCATATTTTGACTTATATTCCCGCGCTTTAAGATCATCCCCACTCCAATTCTGCAAATAATGCTGCATCACTTCAAACCCTGCCCGGTTGATTACCACAGCTTTGAATAATGCCCCCATATCAAGCCGCTCTATCATCGCTATCAAACTGTCAGAATCCACGCTCATTGTATCAATTATCCCATATTTCTTATAATAAGCATTATATTCCAGTGAATCTTCCGGCTCGCTCCACAAACTCGTGCTCAGATATTGCCAAAGCTCCATATCCTCTGCTTCACACCTCGCAAAAGCCTGCTGACGCCACTTCTCACTCTCGTCCCACACCTTTTCCACATAATCAAATAAACCTTCCACCCCATTCACATTGATCAGGTAATAATACTCAAATTCCTTCCGGCTGGATTTATACAATTCGGCATAATCTTCCTCGGCAAATTCATCCTCCCAGGCGAATACGGGCATTATTTCACACAAAAGGTCTTTCCTCTCTCTCGTGGTCATATTCTCTGCCAGCTTATCCACAAATACCGGATATTCCAGTGGGTTATTCAGCACCTTCAGCATCTGAGGGATTTTGAATTTCGTTCCGCTTGACCAGTCCTTAAGAAAATTTAAGGAATTAAGCTCCAGACCACTGCGGTTCAAAGCACTCTCAAGCACCATCCTGTCCTGATCTGTAAATATCTCTGCTCCCAGATAGATTACGGTAAAAATAATTAAAAATAAAAATACCCTATTTTTCATAATTTTGTTTCCCATCTTTCATATTTTATTATTTGTCCTTTGTCCATGCGTTTACTGCTGCCGGCAAAAGTCTTTAAAAACTTGCTATATAAACCCTTCTTATCCCTGGGATAACCAAAAGGACTAAGACCCACTACCCTGATGTTTTCAGGAATACCCAGATATTTACGCACCTGTTTCTCATTAAAAGCTGCCAGCCAGCAACTGCCTATCCCCATCCCCCACCCTGCCAGCATCATCTGCTGAAATGAGATCGCTGTATCTACCAGATAATATTCCTGACCATTCATCTTCACAGACTTTTTGGGATCAGCACAGGCAATTATGACAACCGGCGCATTAGCTATAAAGAAATTAACCGTCCCCACCAAACCTATATGCCGGGCAAATTTCTTGATGTTTTCTCTGTCCTTCAGCACTATATAACGCCAGCACTGCTTGTTCTGAGCAGATGGAGCCTGCCGTCCTGCCTCCAGAATTATATCCAGTTCCTCATCAGTTATTGCCTCTTCAGAAAAATCACGCACACTATGGCGACTAAGTATCAAATCAGATAAATCCATACAATCTCCTTGCAGGCAATATATCCCGCCTTGCAAACATAAGTCAAACTAATTATCTGCTACCTTTAAACTAAATTCCCGAAACTGATCTATCCACTCCCCAGCCCATACCTGAAGCACTTCTGCAATGTCGAACAGAGTATATCAATTTTTATTATTATCAGATATCCGTAAATCAAATTTAAAAAAACCAGTTGGCAGTGACAGAGTCCTGGCATGAGATGTAACTAAATTATCCCAGTTTTATCTTGACATTATTTACCCGATTTTCAATTAATTTATTCAGTTTTTTATATAAGATTTGATTGAGGGGTTATTATGAATTTGAAGAATATCACTCTATATGCTATTTTAGGATACAGCTACTTTTTTATTATGCGTGCTGTCGGCACCATATTTCCGGCTACTAACTACAACGAAACCTGGATGATAATTGAATTATCATTGAATTTTATCGCAAATCTCGGTATCACTCTATTCTTTCTATATTTATTAAAAGAATTTATCAAAGATGATGAATATTCCCTTATGAATAGCACTGTTGCAGCATTTCTTGGCTCTTTATCTATCCTGCTGCTCAAGGCACTGAACGGTTTTTCCAGCCTCATATCAGTCCCCATAGATCATACCATACCCGGTAGATATATGGTTAATATGGTCACCTGGATACAAGGTTTTATCATTGTAATTTTCTTTGTCAATTTCTCCAGTAACCTGTGCAAAATAAAATCTTTGAAACTATGTAAACCCGTTCTCTGGGGTCTTTGGGGAATTATTGTTTCATTCATCCTGCACTCTATTAACCTGCTTAATTATTATTACTATTCCGTAAATGGAGAAATATTTATCGATCTCCGCAGAAATCATTATATCCTGCCAGGAATAATCCTTATCATTTTCAGCTATCTTAGCTTGATCTATTTCTTGATAATGTTTTATAAAAGCCTTGGTAATAAAAAAGTTAAAGAGAAATAAATGATATGAAAAACATCATAAAAATCGGAATTATTATCTGTGACCGCTATCGCAGATGTGCTGGTGGAAAATGCCTGAAATCTATTAAAAACAGAGAAGGTGCCTTTAGTATTTATGAAACAATTCCAGAATTGGTGGGCTATACGACCTGTGACGGATGCCCGGGTGGCAATATAGAATACGCTGCTGAAGAAATGATAAAAAACGGAGCAGAAGTGATCCACCTGGCAACTGGCATGATAGTCGGCTACCCACCCTGCCCATATATTACCACTTTCAAAGAATTCCTGGAAAAACGGTTTAATGTCAAAGTGATATATGGCACCCACCCTATCCCGCAAAAATACCTCAATATGCACTCCCAGCTTGACTGCTGGAGCTCACCCGAATGGCAGAATATCATCAAACCCACTATGACTGATGAAGCCACAAGGAAAAACTACGACTAACAAGATTGTCCATTTAGTCCATGATGTCCATATCATCTAACCTTTCCTACAGGTTGTTCTAACTGTATAACTAAGCATTGCGTCATAAATATGTGTCGCATTTTAACGCAGTGATTTTGAATTATATACGGCGTTAAGAGCTTCAATATCCGTTGATATGCAGCGATTAACAACGCAGTTAGAATGCAAAGAACAAGTTAAAAGTAACAGATATTTATGATGTGATACTTAGTTAGGTTTGAATATAAAAATCAGTTGAATGCCAGATTTTAACTTTCTATATATTGGGTTGCTGGATTAGCCCTGAAAAGTGTACCACATCAATCAAGAGTTTTAAATTGAGAAATGTGACCAAATGTGACCAGATGTGACTAAAATGTGACCGCTGAATTAATTGAGTAGTATATGTTTAACCTCCTCTGGTCACTCTTTTCGCGCTTTTCGAAGATACATACCCCTATATTTAACTTTCTTGTCAGAATTTGCCTGATTACACTACATTTAATCTCATTCAAAATTCAAAACTCAAAATTCAGCA
>JAVCCT010000364.1 GCA_030765325.1 Candidatus Stygibacter frigidus
CAATCAGAGGAAAGTATGCTGAATATTCACGGGATTGGTGAGATCAAAGCCAGAGTTTATGCTCCTCTATTTCTTCCGCTTATCCAAAAATATGCTGCCGAACACAGTATCTCTGAAATTAATAAAAAGGGCAGCTCCAAAAAGAAAAGCAGTCCACAAAAATACTTCCAAACAGCAGAATTATTCAATTCAGGAATGCTCATTCCGCAAATATCACAGGAACTGGGTATTGGAACTGAAACGATTATGCGCAATCTCCTTGCATATGTGGAATCAGGGCATAAACTGAACAGAGTCCCTGATCATCTGGATGATTTCCCTGATTTGAGCGAAATAGACGCTTCCTTCCCTTATTTTCAAAGCTTAGGAACTGTTCTCCTCAAACCAGTTTTTGAAGCTTTGAATGGGAAAATCCCTTACGAGATTCTCCGCAAAGCCCGGCTCATCTACTTGATAATGAATTCAAATACAACTACATAGAAGCAAATTAATAACAGTTTACCGAGATTGCAGATCAGACTAAATGCTTGACACTGAATAAGCAGGATAATTTCTGGGAATCAGTAGAGTGCCCCAGTAGCTCAGCAGGATAGAGCAGTTCCCTCCTAAGGAGAAGGTCATGTGTTCGAATCGCATCTGGGGCGCCAGTTTTTCCCTTCTTATAATAATTACGTAGCTTAATCGTCCTCGATTAAGTTCTTTTTTATCAATCTATCAGGGACGATTGATCTACATGAAAATTAATTTCTTCCTATACCAGATAAAATCATTGAAATAGTTAAATCACTAAAATGGAAAATGGCATGATCAGCTATCTGTTTAATCACCAGATTATAGAACATCGAGGATTTTGCATCAAGTACACAAGTGATTGCATCTCTTCCAGTAACGACAGGTTTGGAATATCAGCTATAGTTATAAAGAGAAAATTTTAGCCGGACAAGTTTTTGATAATTTTCGCACTTCTACGAAGTAAGGAATATTTCCAAGTAGCAATTTTGCAATTAGTTAAGTAATTTCTTTACAAAATAACTATCCGTCACACATTTGGTTCAGTTTTAAGGCAAATATTATTAATCCGCCTTATTATTGAACCATAAAGGAGTTGAAGTGCAAGATATTAATAATTATTTCTATACTAATAATGGCTATGCCAGAATGAAAAACCTCAAGGAAGCAGGCTTCCATACCCGCACTATAGCTAAAGCCCTGCAAGATGGCTTAATCGAAAAGATAAAGCCAGGATTGTATAAGCTGGTCGATTACCAGTGGGATGAAAATAGCAGCTTTGTGGATGTTTGCATGGCAAAAAAAGATGCCGTTATATGTCTAAGTTCTGCTCTTCAATACTATAATTTGTCTTCTATCAATCCTGGAATAATATCAGTAGCGGTTCCCCATAATACAGCAAAATTCGAGCTTGATTATCCACCAATAAAAACCTTTTATTTTTCTGACATAATATATCCATTAGAAATTGATCGAAAGCAGACAAGGCAAGGTTATTTTAACATTTACTCACTGGAAAAGACGATCTGTGATATTTTCCTGTATAGAAATAAAGTAGGTGAAGATATCGTTTTGGAATCACTTAAAAATTATTTGCAGAACATGAATGTTAACCTACCCAAACTGTATAGTGTAGCAAAACAATTTAATCAAAATGTCCTTGGAGTGATGGAGCCATATATAAAAGCCATGATAACAGAATAATAAAAAAAGTTAAAAATATATCAGCTTCTGTACGAGCAAAACTACTGCTTATTTCTAGATCAACAGGCAAAGAGTTTAATTCGCTAATGCTCCAGTATTTCCAGGAAAGATTTTTATATCGTCTTTCAAAATCTCCTTATAGTAAGCATTTTGCTCTTAAAGGGGCATTACTGTTTAGAATTTACCGAATGACTGCTTCAAGACCAACTATTGATATTGATTTTCTAGGTATAGATACAGCAAATTCTGAAGACAACATGACAGGAATATTTAAAAAAATACTATCATTAGAATCTGATGATGGAGTTTCATTCGATCTTGGCAGTATTATCTCTGAAGCAATTAAAGAAGAAGATGAATATAAAGGAGTAAGATTGTTTTGTGTAGCTTATCTTGGTGTTGCAAAAAGAAGGATGCATTTTGATATAGGCTTTGGGGATATTATTGTTCCCGAACCTGTTACATTGGAATATCCTGTAATTATAGAAACTCAGCCTGCTCCCAAGGTGTTAGCATATACTCCAGAATCAGCTATTGCAGAGAAATTTGAAGCTATAGTTTCATTAGGATATTTTACCAGCCGGATTAAAGATTTTTATGATATCTTTTATATGGCAGAAAATTATGTGTTTTCATCTGATACACTATATATAGCCTGGAGTTTGGACATTTTAAAATCAATATGAGTAGGTTATATTATTAAATTAATTTATTTGTTGACATACATACAGGGTAAAATAATTTTGTCTCCAATATTATGGAGGTTATTATGGATAAGAAAAAGGGCGAAATACTTGATGCATTGCTCCTTATAGAGGAGATTAAACTAAAGGCTCAGCTTAAAGCTATTAGGAAACTTTCCAATTTTCAGCCTAAAGAAAATGTAGTTAAACCTAAGGGTATGTCTCAAGTTGATATGGTGTATAACATACTCATTAAAGAAGATAGGGCACTGCATATTACATCCATTATTGAAAAAGTTGAGTCTGCATATCGGGTGCTATTAGATAGAGAATCTATTGTGTCTGCTCTTACTAAGAAAGTCAAAAAGAATGATAGGTTCCTTAGAGTTGATAAAAATACTTTTACAGTAATCAAGTCTAAGGAGCGGAAAAATGAGCTTTCTTGAGTGTTTCATAGATCATCTTAGTTTATGGAAAGATAATTTTCCTCAATACCGGACTTTTTTAATGGCAATCAGGTTAACTCTTTCAACATTATGTACTCCAAATCGAGGAACTATTTCTCAGGCAATTTGTTTTAGTGGAAGAGATCAAAGGGACTGGAGTGCTGACTATAAGTTTTTTTCACGCAGTAAATGGGATCCAGACAAGTTATTCGAACATGTAATTTCGGAGTCATTACCATATTTTGATAATGAAAAATACATTACTGTAGCATTTGATGAAACTAAAATAAAGAAAACTGGAAAAAAATCCCCGGTACTCAATATCATCGTGATCCCTTATCACCACCTTTTCATATGAATCTAATTTATGGTTCGCGCATAATGCAAGCTTCGGTTTGTTTACCACTTTACAATGTAGGTTGTAGTGAACCAACTTCCAGTAGGGCAATTCCGGTTCAATTTGAGAATGCAACTGTTGTGAAAAAGCCAGGGAAAAGAGCAACAGAAGAAGAAAGAGCTATCTATAAGGTAGAAAAGTTGAATAATAATTTATCCCATACTTTTGTAAAAAACTTAGGGAAATTGCGAACTAACTATGACATTGCTGGGGGACAGGGGAAGTTATTAATTGCAGTAGGAGATGGAGCTTTTTGCAATAAAACAACTTTCAGTCATGGAATAGATCGAACAAATATCCTGGTTCGTTGCCGAAAGGACAGTTGCTTATCTATGGAAGATAAATGTCCTGACAATAAACGATTTTACAGTAACAATAAATTTTCACCTTATAGTATAAGGAAAGATGATAAAATAAAATGGAAAACTACAAAATGCTTTGTAGGTGGTAAATTTAGGAGAGTAAGGTATAAAGTAGTAAATGAAGTTCTCTGGCAAAGAGGTGCAAAAAGAAAACCATTGAGGGTTATAGTATTAGCGGGCATGCCATACAAGAGATCAAAGAATGGTAAAAAATACTACAAGGATCCAGCATACCTTATGACTGATAATCTTGATATTCCGATTAGGAAGCTAATTCAGATGTACGTTGACCGATGGCAGATAGAAGTTAACTTTAGAGATGAAAAAACAATCCTTAGAGTTGGAGAAGCTCAAGTATGGAATTGGAAATCAGTAAATAGGCATCCAGCATTTGTGGCAGCGTCCTACAGTATGTTGATTTTAACAAGTTTAAAATGTCGAGGACCTTTGCGAACAGAAGAATATTTCCCTTTGCCCAAATGGAGAAAGAAATCCAATAGACCATCCTGCAATGACTTAGTG
>JAVCCT010000243.1 GCA_030765325.1 Candidatus Stygibacter frigidus
ATGATTAGGATCTAAGAATGATGATGAATTATTATGAGATGGTTTAAGAGTGGTTTTGAGGAAATTTGGTGTGGAAATTTAGATATTTTGTAGTTAGAGAATGTAAAACTTTGTGAGATGGTACGGAAGTATTATTATTTTTATGGACAGGATGGACTTAGAGGACGAAGTAGACATTAGGGGTTTATTTTAGTACTTTGATCAATGATCCTACTAATTTATCAAAGTTATCTGTTTTTAGAGCTTTTATATTACCTAAATGAAGAGATAATTGCATTACTTCTTCTTGCGCGACATTATGCCAGATGGGAAGGATTCTGTTTTTACCTGATTGAATTTCTAAGGCAGTAATACTATCAAATTCTCTTTTTGCCCATTTCTTATTTTTAATATATTCTGGTGAAATGATCAATATACACTTATCACATTTACTTAAGCCAGACTGTATTTTATCGTGAATGCTATCTCCAATTTTAATTTCAAAATCATCATACCAGATTACTATACCCTCTTTTATTAAACGTTGAACAAGCGGTACCACAACATCGGATTTTGCGGAATAATCATAAGAGATGAAAGCTACTGGATTTTGTTTCTTAATCTCAAGATAATTTAAATCATATACTTCAACGCTTAAACCTCTATCAGAAGCATAAGAATGCAGTTCCTGCTTTATTCCAATATCGATGAAGGTTTCAGAATAGAAGAATATTTTATTAGAGAAAACCAGATCATTTAGTTTTACTTCATGATAATCATGGCTTTTAGAAGTACCTCCTACTATAGAATCTAATCGATTTGTAATTCTATCTATATTATCAACAATTTTTTTCATTCCCTCAATATTGAATATTTTGGTAAGGAACAATATCCTTATAAAATATATATTAATCTTGCAATTATAATGTTTTTGTAGAAGCGTAGGAATAGAGTGATCTTTAATTTTCAAACCAATTAAATCACCAAAATTAGCAGACAGATTTTTGTGGTCAGAAGAAAATAAAGATCCTAATGATATACTCTGTGAATTGTTCTTGTTTTTCAGTATGGAATCCTTTATATAATTTTTTGAATCATAAATTGTAATCTGGCTTTTATAGAAGCTTATAAGGCTATTATGCAATTCAATCTTATATTTACGTCGTCCTATAGATTTTTTTTGCAGTTCAATAAGATCAGCAATATCTGCTAATAATATAAAATGTTTATGAATAAAGGCTTCGCGTATAACATCATCTGGATTAGTATATTCCCAATCGGATATGTTTAAATTGTCATTTATGAAATCAATATAAAAATTACTAATTAATGGTGTAAGCTTTTTTTGAATATTTATTATATTTCTATAAATTTTATCAGTTTCTATATCATATGATTTTGAATTTTTTATTATAATGGAACCGTTTGAGTGACAAATATCGTTTCTAATTTTTACGCTATGTAAGAATTTACCAATATCATCATTATTACAATCTAACAATTTAAGTAATCTAATTATTTTGCTTTCAGGAAAAAAACTAAAATCAAATGGTGAAGTTGATTTATTGAATATACTTTCTTCATTTTTACTAATAATAAATATTGACTTTGAGAAATTTAAAGGTTCAATAGTTTTATATTTCCACAAAGTAACATAAATATAAATCATATATAGCATATGGAACAAAAGAAAGGAAAACTGAAAATTCCCTATATCATAGTTTTTGTTTAAGCTATCTACAATGAAGTCAACATAATTCTCATTTTCAAGATTTTTCTGTTTTATGGGCAAATGAAATGTAACATCTAGAATATCAGCCATATCATTTTGTCCATAAAGATTCAATTTTATTATTAATTTTATTTGAATAATGTGATATTATTTCTTTTGTGTTCTCAATAAATTTAAGCTCTTTTTCAATCGAATTTATTATCTTAGTTTGAACCATAATAGATGGTAATGGAATTATATGCTCTGATAATATTGAAATTGGAATTCTTTTTTGACCAGCAGATCCAGTCATACTATTTTTGTATCTTTCAATGAAATTATTATTGGCAATGAAAAAATATAAAAAACTAGGTAGAATATTATCTCTTGCTCTAAAAACATGAAACTCAGTGGAACCAAAACCAATGCCATTCTTTAATCCTCTTACAAGACATACTTTACCGTTCTCGAAGCAGGGAGTAATCTTCGCAAGTAATATGTCATCTTCTCTAAAATATGTATATCCAGAATATACATCTTCGATCTTTCTAATGTCCATAGGTGTTAGGAGATATGAGTTTACATTAACATCTTTCATGGGTAAAAAGGAGACTTCAATAGATTTATCGAAATTTTTCAATTCACTTTTACCGGGATTCATTTCACACACATCACCCAACTTCACATTTCCCCACTCGGGATCAATATCTATGTGCGGTTTATAATTATCTACAACCTGTCTGGCTCCTTCTATGATCTTCTCATAACCTTCAATTTCTTCTACTATTTCTTGCTGAATTTTTAATGGAGGTAAGGGGATTTTGATATTTTTTAAAATCCTAAAATGCCTTGAATAGCCTAAATTTTCTATTTCAATATTTCTCAAAGTATAAAATAGAAATTTTGAATTAACTCCTTCGATCGGTTTCAATATTTTAATTCCATCTGCTCCTTGAATAAAATCGTAATCAATATATTTTATCACTCTTGTATGATCACCAAATATGATAACAGGTTTATGCACTTTTATCAAAAATTCTTCACTATCAAAATAACCCGCAATTTTACTTTGAGATTGATCAATTACGGGATACTTACCCATTACTTTGAAATCAGATTTTTTAAGTTTAGATGGTGGTGAGACTATTTCTACAATATTTTTTATTGAATAGTTATCCCATTTTCCGGAATAGACTACTTCTTCGACATATCTATTAGCAGATAGATTATATTCATTATCCCTGATCTTTTGTTTTATTACTCTACTGGCAATTATGCAATTATCCGGCAGTTTGTTATTTAGTCTGCATTCGGAGAGGATATTCAGAGCTTCGGGGAGATCATTAGCCTTGATTTGATTACGTTGAGCGCCGAGGTTATAGCCGTCATTGGAGATTTGTATAAAGAGGATATCGTCACGTTTTTTTGCCAGTCTGCGGTCAAAAAGTAGTATGGAAGTTTTAACACCGGAATAGGGATTGAAGCAACCTGAGGGCAGGGAAATAACAGCCCAGAGGAAATTATCATCGATCATTTTGCGGCGGAGAGCTTTATGGGTTTTCTGGCTTTGAAAGATTATGCCTTCGGGAACGATGACACCGGCTTTTCCATCGAGGGTGAGATGATCCATTATATAATCCACAAAAAGCACTTCTGAGCGGGAGGACTGGATGGAGAACTGCCTATGTGGTTCAATGCCGCCTTTGGGAGTCATGAAGGGTGGATTTGCCAGGATGACGGTAAAATTATCATCCCAGTAATCAGTACTGGAAAGTGTGTCATATTCATGAATCTGAGGATTTGGGAAGCGATGCAGGAACATATTGACGAGGCTTAATTTTACCATGTCCGGGGATATATCATAACCGACCACGTTATGAACGAGTCTTTCACGGTCTCTGGCAGAGAGTTCACTGCTATCCATAATATATTTATAGGCAGAAATCAGGAAACCAGCAGTACCGCAAGCAGGATCAAGGATAATATCATTTTTATCGGGATCAACAGCCTGGACGATAAAATCTATAATATGCCTGGGGGTGCGGAATTGACCGGCATCACCTTGAGAACCCATGACAGAGAGCAAGTATTCAAAGGCATCACCGAGTTTTTCGGAGTGGTCATAATCGAAGCCGTCAATAACCGAAAGGAACATGTTTAGAGTTCTTTCATCTCTGAAGGGCAGGTAGGCATCCTTGAAAATAAAGCGGAATAGCTGGGGAATATCAGGATTTCTCTCCATTTTTGCCAGACCTTCACTGAAGAGGTCAAATCTTTCTCTTCCACTTAAGGCAACACTCATCAGTTTGCGCCAGCTATACTTTTTATATTCACCAATGAAGTAACTTGCTTTTCCACCATAGACTTCACTTTGTCTATCCATATCATCCATAAATTTATATATCAGGGTAATCGTGATCAAATCTATCTGAGATTTTGGTATAGGAATCTTACCTACGAGTATGTTCCGCGCAGTATCAATCTTTCTTTTTACTTCTGAATAATCCATATCTACTCCAAATCCATTTTCTCAATATTTAACATATCATTGTATTGGCAGCTCATCTGTCAAGTGTAGAAATAGTAACGATGTCGTCTCATTTTTGGTGACCTTAGTCATTTATAAGTCCTTTTCCTCAGTTTTTAGTTGACACATTTCTAATTCCTATTTGTTTTTGTCATGACTCATCTGCCAAGTGTAGAAGGAGTTCGGACCTCGGTTATGCCGGGGTTGGCTTTTTTATACCTTTTCAGTAGGTTTTTTAAGTAATTTTTCTCTGGCGGGAATGCAGTAATCAAAAAATAATCAGTATAGTTTCTTTTTTCTCGTACTGACAGCACAATCAGATAGTGATGATAAGATTTATCATCTAATAAAATATGATCTCTTAATTCATGCCCCTTTTTCTCTCTCCATAAATAAATATACTGTGAATCAATATTATCAGTTATTGGTTTTATCCAGGGTATTCTTTCCATCCTTCTTAGATCCGGTTGTCTTTCTTTTTCTCCTTGCTTCTGGATTATATGCCAAAACAGCTTCAGTTTATCGTCTTCAAAACAATTCTCATCGGCAGGTCTAACCAAAGTATTTTTGTAAATCAATCTCTTTTGTACAATATCGGTATAAAAAATGCGATAAATTCTTTCTAAAAAACTATCCCAGTTACCTCCCATATCTGATATTTTAACTATTTCCGGTAACCAATCTAACATTCATCATCTCCTGATCTTCTACCCTTCCAAATCAAAATATTGAATTTTTTTTCTGATAGATATGAATTTCTCAATAATGAATAACTTCTCCCAATATCATATAGTCTGTTTTTTATTTTACTAATAATTTCCAGTTTTGCCTTACTTGTTTGACACCCGCGGTGTAAATAACTCAAAGATCCAATTATTAGATCTGTTATCTGTAGAATCTCTGATTCATGTGATCTGATCTGCTGCATTTTTCTAATCAAATTTCCTGAAAAGTCATAATTTGCATTCTGAGAGATTGTTTTCAGGTTCTCGATTTTTTTATATCCTTCTGTATCTTTGATATCCAGATAGATATTATACTGACTATGGGGTTCCCAGATTTGTTTTAACATTGTAAAATACATCTTGTAATAAAAATCATCATGAGTTTGAAAATAAACTTCATGCTTCAATATTGATTTATCTGGAATAACAATTCCTCTGAAATGAAGGTCTGAATTATCGAAAAAATAATTTATCAATGCAATATAAAGGTCTAAGTTTGCTGGAGACACTTTTACCCATTTAACCTCAGCATAAGGGTTGAAGTTATTATCTTTTTTAATATCTCTGATACGATCATTAATCTCTGAAACTACTTCTATTTCACACCAGATCCCACCAATAACCATTGTTTTCTGGTTATCATTTTCAAGATGGCAGCTCTCATCACAATATACATTATATACTTTCATCTTTACTCCTGATTATCTTACTGATTGTTAAATAAGATGAGGGCTTTAGTGAATCTCACTAAAAACCCCCAAAAATTCTCGCCTTGTTTGAGCTTGTACCGAGGTACAGAGGCTTATCGAGCCTTACGACCAAAAGATAAGATAGCAGTAGTCCAATGTCAAGTTTTTTCTTGAACAAGAGAATCTTTTTCATATATTTGAGCCTTTCGGGGTTATTTATCATCACATCATTCAAACTTATTAAGTTCCACATAATCGCGGATATATCCAATGATAACATCTCTATCATCGCCAAGTGCTCCGATATCATTAAGATTTAGATAAGAATTAGTTTCGAGCAGACTAAATTTTTTATCCTTAATAATTTCGCGAGTAGCTGGATCAAGGATATATGCTTTAAATAAGCGTTGTGCAGATCTGGCTTTATCGCTACCGAGCTTATATATGCTCATAAACTTGGCAAACTCGTCATTAGAGAGTTCTTCTCTGTTTTTGAGCTTTGGCACCAGCTTAAACATGAATTGGAGGATTTCTTCCAGCGTGACGTTTCTATCCGGCTGCAAGACTTTTCTGATCTTATCCATGCTGAGATAACTATCCTTTTTATTAATATAATGCTCGAGAACATACTGTTTGGCAGCAATAAATTCTTCATTTTGCATGAGCCTTCTCACGTTATCATCTGCCCTAACATCGCGTTCCAGTTTCTGATAGAGCATGCGGTCAACTTTCATACCTTCTTCGCCGATTTCACTTTCACTAAATTCTTTGATGAAATCCTTACCTTTATATTCATAACCACCAATCCCAGCAGGAGGATTTGGTATGGGATTATTACCACCGCTGCCACCTTCTGGAGGTAATTTAAGAATTTCATCATAATCAAATTTTTCTTCAAAATACTCACAATTAGCAAAGAAATCAAAGAGTTTGAAATGCTCTTTTTCAGCAGTTTTATAAAGATCTTTTCCATCAACTCTGTTTTCATATTTAAAGGTATATTTTCTGGTACCTCTGCCTTTCATCTGGACAAAATCAGTGGGAGAGAAAATGGGTCTCATCATAACGAGATTTAAGATATCGCGGCAATCATATCCAGTGGTGAGCATCCCTACAGTCACGCAGACGCGGGTACGGCTGCTTTTATAATCTGGTAAGAACCGAGATTTACCCCGCAGATTATTATTGGCAAATTTTTCTGCTTTAAGCTGAGCTTGATCTATCTGTGAGGTAATCTGCATAGCAAAATCGCTGTTATATTTTCCGGGAAACATTTGATCAGCCAGTTCATTTAATATCTGGGCAATTTTAGTTGCATGGTGCTGCCTAACGCAGAAAATTATGCTTTTGCCGATTTCATCACTCAAAGGGTCACGTAAAGCATTTTCCATAAAGGCACGGCAAAATACGTAATTTGTTTTTATAGAGAAGAATTTTCTCTCAAAATCGCTCATAAAATACTGTTCTTCTTTTTCTTCTTCACCTTCTTTAATCACAACGGCATAACCTTCTTCTGATAGAAGCTGAGTGGTAATCTCTGTTCGGGCATCTATAACGATGGGATTGACCAGGTATTCATCCCTGATGCCATCAAGCAAACTATATCTGAAAGTAGGCTCCAGATCATTACAGCCAAAAGTTTTATAGGTATCCAAGAGCATCCGGCGTTCCAAGGCTTTAGGATTATCTTCCCTCAGCTTATCTGTATCAATATTTTTGAGAAAATCGCGGGGAGTAGCGGTTAAACCCAGTTTATAACCAGGGAAATATTCAAAAAGAGCTCGGGCGTTACCATTGATACTTCTATGTGCTTCATCTGAGATCACGAGATCAAAATCCGTAGGTGAAAATAACTCCATATAGCGATTTTCCACAGTTAGGCTTTGGACAGTGGAGATCACGATATGGGCATTATTCCAGTCCCTTTTGTGCTTTTTATAGATTTTGATAATATAATCATTACCCAGGTATTGCTGAAAATTCGTATTCGCCTGTCTTTCCAATTCAATTCTATCAACGAGAAATAAAACCCTTTGAGCATTTTGAGACCTTAGAAACAATTTAATAACTGCAGCCGAAATCAGAGTTTTCCCTGTGCCAGTAGCCATTTCAAACAGGAATCTGCTTTCACCATACTTAACGGCATATTGTACACTTTTGACAGCATCCACTTGATAATCACGCAGGAGACGATATTTATTACTTTCCAGATACTCATCACGCTTATCAAGATCAAGCCATTCAGGTCTTTTTGCATAATCGGCATCCTGAGATTCCAGAATAAAGATTTTGTTAACTTCAAGGTCTATCAATTTATTAACATCAGGCTTAACTTTTTTATAACCTTCCAGAGATTCCTGAGTAGGAAAAGTGGTAACTAAATAGGGGTTTCCTCTCAGCAAATCCCAAAAATAATGTAAACTGCCATTAGAAAGTATAACAAACCGGGCTTTTAACCTTTCGGCATAATCCCGAGCCTGTTCTTTACCCACAAGGGGATCAAGTCTTTCACGCTTTGCTTCGAGTACTGCTAAGGGAAAATTCTGACTATCTAATAAAATATAATCGGCAAAACCTTGTTTTGTACCTTCAAAATCATCACCTAATTGTTCTAAATCACCAGCACTTACTTTAATATGCATTTCCAAACAAATATTTGACTGCTTATTAGCTTCTTCAAAGAACCGCCAACCCGAATCTTTAAGTTTTTCATTAATACGTATTCTTGCAGTAGCCTCAGTATTATTTTGCATAAATTACCCTTAATCCAGTTTCTTAGTTACTTAAACAAAATTATATATCTGTATTTTATCGGCAAGGAAATAAAATGTTTTTTTATGATAAGAGCAAATAATAATCTGGATTTGATGGACTATCTTTATGGGACGGAGCGGACTTAGAGGACGAAGAGGACGGAGCGATTTTAGATTGGTAATCCTGGGCATGAAGCATAAGAATATTGCTTTGGAAGTATTGAGAAAGCTATTAAATGATGAGATAAAAGCACGGGCAAAGACTAATCTGGTGAAAAGCAAGTCACTGCTTGAGATGTTGGAAGAATCTATTAAGAAATATCAAAATAAGATACTTACGGCAGCAGAAGAGATTGATGAACTTATCAGGCTGAGTAAAGATATTGTGAAGATAGATAAAGAAGCAGAGGAGACGAATGCTTAATCTGGAAAGACTAAGCTACGAATATAATTAATAAGCATCACATCATAAATATCTGTTACTTATAATTTTGTCATCAGCAATTGATATGGATATATTCGATCCAGAATACATTATTAAATAGGATCCTAAACGTGGAAGCGATGAGTTATGCAACCGTGCCTTCAAAGATTTTGCAACGCGAGAAAACTTGCCTTTCCAGGGATTTGATCAAAACCAGGCATTTTATTATCTGCTTATTTTGTCTCATGTACTTCTTCAAGGCTATGTAAAAGATATATGTTATGATATTATAGATCGGAATAGTTATCCCACAACTATAAGA